>CAZMEH010000943.1:0-5842 GCA_964564885.1 uncultured Saprospiraceae bacterium
AGCAGCTTGTCCCAAAATCTCAGAGATTGGCAGCCTGTAAAGCATTGTAAATCAATGATTTAGTTTAATAAAAAAAGCGTTTATAATTACTCTTTTGAGTAATTATAAACGCTTTTTTATTAAACTAAATCATTGATTTAGAATGCTTTACAGGCTGCCAATCTCCGAGATTTCGGGACAAGCTGCTTAGCCCTCTATCAACGAAGGGTAAAAAGGTTTCATTACCTTTTTTGGTGTTCTATCAGCCTTAAATAAGCCCCAATGTTTTTCAGGCTCAAGTGCATCTGGAGAACCTTTCCAGTTTTCATCAAATGCTTCAAAGACAAATGTAATTATTCCGTCCTCTTTGCACCAGTCAGCTAACTGATGATAATACATCTCTTGAAGTTCTTCATTCACATTCTCAGGATGAATACCACGACCATTAGAGTTAGTTGCCCAGCCAGCTTCGGTTATCATCACAGGTTTATGTGGATATTTATCTGCCACACTATAATAGTTTTGTTTGGTATATTCTAGTGCTTCATGAATATTTTTATATTCCCAAACAGGATAAGTGTGAATTGATATAAAATCAAGTTCTTCCGCTAGTGGTAATAATTTATTGAGCCAAGGCACATAGTTTTCGCAAAAAGTTACGGGTTGTTTTGCGCTTTTTTTGACCATGCGAACATATTCAATCACTCTTTCAACAGGAACAAGGTGATCCGTCCAATCTACCGTTGCTTCATTTCCAACCGAGAGGCAAAAGGCGATTGCAGGATATTCATTGGCGAGCTTTATCAACCTATTGACTTCATCAATATTCTTTTGTTTGTTGATGGCTAATTGTTCCTCTGAATAAACACCACCGCCCCAAGGACAATCGTGATTACTGACTTCAGCGATAATATAAGCACTAAGCATCACTTGAAAATCTAATTTTTCTTTTCGGATAACTTCCAAAACAATCTCTGCGTGTTCGGTACAATCGTACAAACGAAGGTATTTCCAACGTCCCTGCAACATTAACAAATCTTCTTTTACCTGTTCATAGCTTGGGTAAGTTTCGGTACCTGGGTTTTGTCCGTCTCTATATCCAGAATAACAAATAGCTGTATCTGAATTAATGTTTATACCTGTATAACGATTCATATGTTTTGTTTAAGTTGTAGTGATTGATGATTAGTTAACTAGTTATTAATCAATTAGTTGCAATGTGTCAGATTTGCAAAAGGTATGTAAAATAAGTTAACAACTTTACGGTCTTTTAATCTTTGAATTAGAAAGAAATATTGTTGATTAGCCCAATAGCCAAATGCAAGGACTTAAAAGTTGGAGATTTTTTGCAAACAGCAGTTTTTCATATAGGATATTCTATTGCACTCACGGAGGTTTCGGGACAGGCGCATTAAACAGGTTGGACGGGATATAGGTATTTTGGATTAAAACCTACTGTCAGACGACTTAAAGTCATCTGATAGCTCCATTTATTTAATTCTCGTCCAATCTGTAAAGTACGCCTATCCCGAAATATCGGTGGATGCAACAGATAAAAAACCATACTACTGTACATTTTGAAAATGAACAATCAAAATCTAGGTATAAATTGTTCATTTATTTATTTCTGACAGCCGTAGGCGATCTCACAGCGAAGCGATCTGACCTCTGACTTCTAAAAATGTACAGCAGTATGATTTTTCATATAAAAAACGCCTTGCCCTGTGCCGATTTTTTTGTTTAAAACAAATAATAGTCTTGATGGTAGAAACACCTCAAAAGAAATAAAAGTTGAAAATAAACAAATCTTCCTGCTAAATAATCTGATAATACCACCAAATTTTGTGAAGATTGCGGTGATAATTTTTACAATTGCTTAACTACAAAACACTTCCCTACTTGCCTATCGGCAATCTACTAAGTAATAGAATTTGAAATAGTTCATAATTTCAATATGCCAAAAAGATTTGGAGTTTTGACCAAAATTCTCTAAAATCTGTTTACCTTACTATATAGGTATCTCTCAAAATAGTTTAATTTTTTCCTTGCCAGCGATAAATCTGTCTAATTGAAAGCAAGACTAATGCTTTCTCAATTTCTATCACGTTGCAATATCTGCCTGCTGATAAGTAGGTAATCGGAATAATCAAGCAAATCGTCTTATTAAAAGTTTAAATTAACATCAAATACATTGATGTTAATAATGGTATTTCCATTAGTACTTACTCTATGAATATAGTGAATTGGAATAATAGAATAATGGAATGTTGTTTTACATAAAGTTTTGTTCGAGTTATTCTGATTTATCACACCTGTTCCGATCTATTCCGAGAATTTGGTAAAATCTGGGAGGAAAGCTCGGAATTTCACTATAACGTTTTTAAAAAGTATTTAGATAGAAAAGGAAGAAACTGGTTGAGGAAAAAAAATACAATTACCTTATTATAGTGCTTAAATATTGAGTTGTGATAAGGTAATGGAAATCATAAAATAATGAAACTACATATTAAAAACATGGTATGTCGTCGTTGCAAAATAATGGTGAGGTCTGAATTGGAAAAACTTGGACTTCATCCTACTTCTGTTGAGTTAGGCGAGATTGAAATTAAGGAAGAATCTATAGACACACTAAAAGATGAATTGCTTCAAAATTTACATTTATTAGGCTTAGACCTGATTGATGATAAACAAAGCATAATCATAGATAAAATCAAAACGTTGATTGTAGATTTGGTGCATCATTCCGAGAAACCATTAAAAATAAACTTGTCTAATTACATCAGCGATCAACTTCACCTCAATTATCATTACCTGAGTAATCTTTTTACAGAAGTACACGGCACTACGATTGAGCATTACTTTATTGCTCAAAAAATAGAGCGGGTAAAAGAGTTATTAGTGTATGATGAATTCTCATTAACAGAAATTGCCCTTCATCTTAATTACAGCAGCGTCGCCCATTTGAGCAAGCAGTTTAAAAAGGTAACAGGATTAACTGCCACACACTTCAAGCAGCTTAAGGTCCAAAAGCGAAAACCTATTGATAAACTGTAAATTATACTAAAGAATAGTATAGTTGTATAAGACTTTTTGCACAAACATCACTATATTGATTATATTAAGCAGTAAGTTATACTAAAGAATAGTATAGTTACATAAGACTTTTTAAACAACCATCACTATATTGCTTGTTAAGTGAAAAATTAAAAAAATGTATTGATACATATTTAACATCTGTAATCGAATGCAAAACTTGTACGCATACTTATAAGGCTTTAGAAAAAAATAGCTTTTATACGCTCGAAAAACTAATTTACCATGCAGATAGCAAGGCTATTCGGCATCAAAATTTGGAAAATATAATCCTTACAATAATTATCAGAGAACCATAGCGTTTCTTGCCGTTTCGACCGATCAGACACAGTCGTACAAGTCTAATAGTAAAGTGAGCAATTGCTCTTTGTCGAACTATTTTTCACAAAAGGTTGGTAAGTACATTAACGATTTTAGCCTGCCTAACAGCAAACAGGCAAGTCGTAAATAATGTGTATGCCTAAAAGGTAGGTTGACTTCAAATCGTCAATGTACTTAAAATTTCAACATTACAACAAAAAAAATACAATTATGAAAATCCAATACAATACAGACAAAACCATAAATGGAGACGAAAGACATCAGGATCATTTTACCTCTTTAATAGAAGAAGGGCTAAAAAGATTTCAAGATCATATTACAAGAGTAGAAGTTCACCTGTCAGACGAAAATGGAAGGAAAGAAGGATTGAATGATGTGGTGTGTTTGCTGGAAGCCAGAGTTGAAAGCAGGCAACCGATAGCGGTTTCATGTCAGGCTGATGCCGTTGAACTAGCGATTTCAGGAGCCATTGATAAACTAAAAGCTTCCTTAAAAACCATTATCGGACGGCTTCAAGAGCATTAAAATAAAATCATAAAAAGGTTAACGATTAGTCTTTATTGAATGAACTTGTTTCAGCATGAATTCTTAAACAAGTTCAATTTGTATCGCAGCAACTTCCTAAGGAATGAGTTGCTCATAATCAAAAACCTTAAACATCAAGGCTATAAAAACACACTATTATAATGTAAATATTAATTGGGTAAACAGTCGCAAAGAGATTGTTTGCTCTACTGAATTGAATAAAAAAAATAGTGTTTGTATTGAAGTAGCGACTTCAGGTAAGTAGTGTTCTAAACAACTATTATAGAGAATTTAATACTGGATATTACAAGTCTTATCTGTCGAGTGACAATTATATTTTTTAACGAAACAACAACTTAATGATTTCAGAAGTAAGAACAAATAGAGTAACCGAAAAAAAACTAGACGCCCTTAGCCCTTTCGAATTAAAGGATCAACTAATTTCTTCCGCTGAAGAACATGCACTTAAGAATACCAACCGAATGCTAGATGCAGGGCGAGGCAATCCTAACTGGAATGCTTCCACGCCAAGAAGTGCATTTTTCACTTTAGGCTTATTTGCCGTTGAAGAATCAAAACGCACTATGGACATGGGGCACGGACTAGTTGGTATGCCACAAAAAAAAGGAATTGCAAAACGATTTAATAGTTTTCTAAACCTAAACAAAGAGGTGGATGGAATACAATTGCTAAAAGAGTCTCTTGAGTATGGTGTAAATACATTGGGATTTGATGCTGATGAATATGTTTATGAGTTAGCAGATAGTTTAATTGGAGATAATTATCCGACACCTGCTAGAATGCTTAAACATTTCGAACCTATTGTTCAGGATTATCTAGATCAAGAAATGTGCAATAATAATCCACCAAAAGGAAAGTTTGATCTCTTTGCTACGGAAGGTTCAACAGCCGGTATGTGTTACGTATTCGATTCGTTGATACAAAACTTTCTGGTTGCTCGTGGTGATAAAGTTGCTTTACTAGTACCAACCTTTACACCTTATATTGAGATTTCCGATTTGGATAGGTATAATTTCGATGTCGTTACTATCCAGGCGAGTGCTACAACAAAAGAAGGATTCCATACTTGGCAATATCCAGATAGTGAAATAGACAAATTGAAAGACCCTGATATTAAGGTTGTATTTGTGGTTAATCCGAGCAATCCAGCTTCCTACGCTATTCATCCTAGGACTACGAAACGTTTTATCGAAATTGTAAAAAATGATAATCCTGGTCTGATGGTAATTACCGATGATGTATATGGGACATTTGTTCCTGATTTCCGCTCTTGGATGGCAGAACTTCCATACAATACCATCGGGCTATATTCCTTTAGTAAATACTTCGGATGCACAGGATGGCGATTGGCGGTGATAGCGATGCATGAAAACAATATATATGATGAAAAAATTAAAGCATTAAGTGCCCAAAAAAAGGAAGCACTCAAGAAACGATATGGTTCATTATGCATTCATCCTGAGAAGATCAAGTTTGTAGACCGTCTTGTTGCTGATAGTCGTTCTGTAGCACTAAATCATACCGCTGGTCTGTCCTTACCACAACAGGCACAAATGACGCTCTTTTCGTTATTTGCACTATTGGATAAGAAAGGGAATTATAAGAAATTGACCCAGCAATTGATACAAGATCGATTACAAATATTGTGGAATGCTGTTGGTTTCGTCTTACCTGCTGACCCATTAAGGGCAGGATATTATGCAAAGATTAATATGATGTTGTGGTGTGAGAAAACTTATGGAAATGAGTTTGCCAACTACATGGACAAAAATTTTAATCTGGTAGATATTTTATTCAGATTGGCGGAAGAATCCTCCATTGTATTATTGAACGGAGGAGGATTTGATGGCCCTGAATGGAGCATTAGAGTATCACTTGCCAATCTTGATACAGAAGACTACTC
>CAZMEH010000944.1:0-1604 GCA_964564885.1 uncultured Saprospiraceae bacterium
ATTAGATATTCTAATTAATAATTCCGGTGTTAGCTGGGGCGCAACTTTAGAAGACTTTCCAGAAAAAGGCTGGGATAAGGTGATGAACATTAATGTTAAATCGGTTTTCTTTTTAACTCAGAGCCTTTTACCAATGCTAAAATTAGCAGGAACGGCAGAAACGCCAAGTCGTGTAATCAATATTAGTTCAATCGCAGCTAAAAATAATGACTCACTTAGTGCTTACTCTTATGGGCCAAGTAAAGCCGCAGTCACTCAATTGACTCGCTTATTAGCAAAGGATTTAGTAAAAGATAATATTTTGGTGAATGCTATTGCGCCTGGATTTTTCCCAAGTAATATGACTTCGCATTACGACCAAAAAGCAATTATTGCTAAAACGCCAATGGGACGAATCGGTAAACCAACCGATATTGCAGGTTTGATAATTTACCTTTGTTCAAGCGGAAGTAACTTCATGACTGGAAATTATATTCCAATTGATGGCGGCGCTTTATTGATGTAATTAATTTGAATTATTCAATTACGTTTATTAAGCTTTAAAAGTTTAGTAAACGTATGTTTTAGCCTAAAACCGTAAATTAACTCGTCCCTCAACAACTCAAATTAGATCTTATCCGAAAATGAAAAAATATTATTCAAAGCTCTTATTATTTGGAGAGTTTACGATTATAAAAGGCTCTTCTGGTCTAGCAATTCCATATCAACGATATAATGGTCAATGGGTTTTCGATGAAGAATCCAACGATTCTAACAAAGCATTGTCTGAATGGTGCGAATATTTAAACAAACAAGCGATTCCTAAGAACTTGTCAATTCGTCTTGATTTAAAACAATTTGAAGAGGATATAGCGCACGGTTTAACCTTTCAATCTAATATTCCATTAGGTTATGGCGTAGGTAGTTCGGGTGCATTAGCTGTCGCATTTTTCGAAAAATATGTGACAGTTATTCACATTGGTAAACATGATATGCTTCAGTTAAAAACAATATTTATCTGGCTAGAAGAATTTTTTCATGGTGGCGGTTCAGGTGTTGACCCGTTAATTTGTTATTATCAACAGCCTTTACTCATTAAACAAAATTATCAATTCGAGCTAACAACACTTCCTAAATTTATAGAAGGTTCTAATCAAACCTGTTTTTTATTAAATACAAATATCTCAAGAAGTACTGAACCCTTAGTAAAAGGATTTCTTGAAATGTGCTCTAATCCTAATTACGAATTGAAATGTAAGGAAGAGTTAGGCTACTTTACTAATAATGCCATAACAGCGTTTTTGAGTAAAAATAACGAAATGTTATTGGAGCAGGTCCGCTTAATCTCAAGGTTTCAATATGAGTATTTTCAAAAAATGATTCCAAATGCTTTTAATCCTGTGTGGGAGTTAGGTCTATTTTCAAATATTTATAGTTTAAAATTGTGTGGTGCGGGCGGTGGCGGATTTATTTTAGGTTTTACAGGAGATTGGAAAGCTACGCAGGAAGTTTTGAAGGATTATGAATTAGAAGTTGTTTTTTATTTATAAAAAGATAGAAAGGAAACCCGACCTTTGACATTTTCAAAACCTACCTTTATACATACTAAAGTATTAACTTGTTTG
>CAZMEH010000945.1:0-3189 GCA_964564885.1 uncultured Saprospiraceae bacterium
CCCTTTCTAGTTATTTTCGCAGCAGCGGTTGGTATTATAGGTGGTTATATATTTAGTATGTATAGCCCATATTTAACGCCTACGGAATATGAATATGGTTTAATGCAACTGGTTTTGCCCAATAACATCACTATAATGATGCTTAAAGCGTTGGTTTTTGCATTTATATTATCGTCGGTTTCGTGCTACAAAGGCTATAATGTGAAAGGAGGAAGCGTTGAATTGGGAAGATCAAGTACACAAGCCGTTGTGGTTAGTAATATTTTAATACTCATATTTGACTTTTTAATTGCGGCCATGTTTATGTAAAATAATTTACGATTTACGATTGTATTTTTCAATCTAAAAATCTAGGAAATTATTAGCAATCTACAATCGTAAATCTAAAACCCGCTTGCAGCGGGCAATTCGTAAATAGTAAGAATGATTTTAATAAAACTTTTAGAAGATTTCGGTAAATACATTGAACTGCTCGGACGAATGTTCGCTGTTCCAGAAAAGTTTTCGATGTATTGGAAAGAAACCTTACGTCAAATGAATGACATAGGTGTCGGATCTTTTATCATTGTCGCTATTATTTCTATATTTATTGGTGCGGTAACAGCTGTCCAATTTTCATTTCAGTTTGCAGATTCATTTATTCCATTCTGGTATATTGGTTATATCGTTCGGGATATTATGATAATAGAATTATCTCCAACGATCACTTGTATTGTATTAGCCGGGAAAGTCGGTTCTAATATGGCATCGGAAATTGGAGGAATGCGTCAGAAAGAACAAATTGATGCACTGGAAATCATGGGCGTGAATACTTCTGCTTACCTCATCGCACCAAAACTGATTGCAGCACTTTTAGTTATTCCATGTTTGGTGATTTTTTCTGCATTTCTTGGAATGATAGGTGGATATATTTATAGTTTGTTTAGCGAATTTATGACACCAGCCGATTTTACATTTGGGTTAAGACAGTTTTTTGTTTCGTACCAAATCACGCTAATGATGCTTAAATCAGTGGTTTTTGCGTTTATCTTAACGACCGTTTCTTGTTTTCAAGGCTATTTTGTAAAAGGCGGAAGTATTGAACTTGGTAAAGCAACGACACAAGCGGTTGTTATGAGTAACATTTTAATTTTGATTGCAGATTTCATAATCGCAGCTTTATTTACGTAAATTAGCTAGGCGTCATCCCGATAGTTATCGGGAGCGAGGTGTCAGTTTTTTAAGTTTTGCATAGATTGAGTAAAACTTGATAACGTAGAAATTAAAAATTACAATTATTCGGTCATTCTGATAGCTATCGGAACACGAATTTATTTCGTAATTCTTAACCTGCCTGTCGGTAGACAGGTTCTTAATTCCTAATTAAACTATGATTAGAGTAGAAAATATAAAGAAACAGTTTGGAGATAATATAGTCTTAAAAGGTATCGACACGATCTTTGAAAAAGGAAAGACAAATCTTTTGATCGGACAAAGTGGCGCTGGAAAGACAGTCATGTTGAAAATATTAGTTGGACTGCATGAGCCAACAGAAGGTATTGTTTGGTATGACGATGTCAATTTCACGGCATTAAACAAGCGTCAAAAAAAGGAAATTCGAATGCAAATCGGCATGCTTTTTCAAGGTTCTGCTCTTTTTGATTCAATGACTGTGGAGGAAAATATCCGTTTTCCGTTGGATATGTTTACAACCATGACTCGCAAGGAAAAACTAGCTAGAGTAAATAATTGTTTAGAGCGTGTGAACTTGGATGGAAGCAATAAAAAATATCCAGGAGAAGTCAGTGGAGGAATGCAAAAACGTGTTGGTATCGCTCGTTCTATTGTCTTGAACCCTAAGTACTTATTCTGCGATGAGCCAAACTCAGGTCTTGACCCGAAGACCTCTATTGTTATTGATGAATTGATTAGCAGTATCACAAAAGAAAATGATATTACAACGGTTATCAATACGCATGATATGAATTCTGTAATGGAAATCGGTGAACGTATTGCCTTTTTACATTTAGGAGAATTGGCTTGGGAAGGAGACAAATCAGAGGTCTTGGAAAGTAAAAATGAATTGTTGCAAAACTTCATCTTTGCATCGCCGTTCTTACAAAGATTACGTGAAAATACTTTAAATGCTTAAGTTTATTACTTCATCTAGAGTATGTTTAAAATTGTCACTTGTAGCCAACTCTCTCCCGAGGCTTGACCGAGATAAGACAAATTTAAACAGACTCTTAAGAACTGTCTATCGGTTTAATTTGTTTAAAAGGTTATGAAACACAACGAAGCCATAACAAAACTTTTAAAAGGACATCGTTTGAAGCGAACATCGACTCGCTCCGAAATACTAAACCTATATTATGAAAGCAAACACGCTTTAGCGCATAAGGATATAGAATTAGAGTTAAGTGAGAAGTTTGACCGAGTAACGATTTACAGAACACTAAACACTTTTGAAGAAAAAGGTATTATTCATAAAATATTCGATGGAAGTGCTTTTGTAAAATATGCATTATGCGGAACCGAATGTCATGATTTGCACGAGCATCACCACAATCATATTCATTTTACTTGTAATAAATGCGAAAAAACTTTTTGTATAGAAGAAATAGCGGCACCAAAAATCACCATGCCACGCAACTTTAAAGCTGAAAATGTCTACTTAGTAGCTAAAGGCTTATGCGATAATTGTAATTCATAATTAATGGACAATTGAAAATTCACAATGGATAATTCAAAAGACGTTATTTAATTTTTTGTTCAAATATTTAAACAAAAAATAGACGTCTAAACCTAAAATCAACGATTGCCTGACAGATGAATAACAAAACAACAAAACGAAAACCAAGATATTACACCTCGATTATAAGTGTATCATTAGTGCTGTTTTTACTTGGACTATTTGGGTTCATTGCACTAAATATCAATACTTTAGACCGATATTTTAAAGAAAATATTGAAATCAGTATTGAACTAAAAAACGGTATTGAAGATGCTGACATCACTGCTTTTAGAGAAACGCTTAGACAAGAGGACTACTTCAAAAAAGGCTCATTAGAGTTTGTAACTAAAGAAGAAGGCGCAATATTTATGCAAAAAGCCTTTGGTGATGACTTTGTAAAATACGGTCTTGAAAATCCGTTACTTGATATTATTCATTTCAACATTAACGCAAAAGACCTTAGTGCGGATAACTTA
>CAZMEH010000946.1:0-1546 GCA_964564885.1 uncultured Saprospiraceae bacterium
ATTATATTCTTCAAAATACCTTGTTCGCCAAGTGCATCATACATGCCACAAAACATCGGAAACGATGCTGGTTGTCCTAGGTTAAAGCCTTGTGCAATAGTTGTTGCTACTACAAAAGCTCCTGACGCACCATTTGTTTCATTGTACTTTTTACGCATTTGAAGAATATAATCATAGGCTTGTATCAAATCTGCTTCGTTAATTGCTTGACTTAACACCATCACTTTGACATTCCAATTTACGCCAGTAACACCTTTATCGTTGTTGCCCACCGCACCTACGATACCTACGCTAGCCGTTCCGTGTTTCACAATCGGATGATCATCGTTATCGAACTTGAATGACCAACCTCGATAATCGTCGATAAATCCGTTGTCATCATTATCAATTCCATCATTGGGAATTTCTGCATAGTTAAACCAGAGGTTTTTTGCTAAATCTTCATGTTCAAAATCAACACCTTCATCTATCACCGCTACGACTATCGTATCACCTTGAATAGTCAAACCTCCTGTTGCTATTGACCAAGCCAGATTTGCTTCAATAATTTCCATATCCCATTGCTTAGAATATAGAGAATCGTTCGGCGGATTAGGTTCATTTCGATATTCACTGATTCGGTTCGATGAAATATTTATGATATTTGATTCTTTCTCAAGAACTTGAATAACAGCTTGTTGACTATACACTGTTTCATCAAAAGTAGCTTTTGCAATTTTCAATTCCTTTGAAATAATTTCCCAAGTTAATATATGATTAATTGGTTTTGACAATAGAATTTGCTCTTCGTTAAATGTCCAGTTTTCAAACTGAACCAACAATTCACCCGCAATATATTCTTGTGAAAAAACATAAAATGGTTGTAATCCTAAAAGGATGAATATGATAGAAAATAGGTAGTTTTTCATATAGCGTTAATAATAAGTACATTGATGATTTTCGATGGACGACTTGCCTACTGCAAGCAGGTTATAAATGTATCGTAATCAAATAGTTGCAAAAAATTATTGTTGAAATAAATAACTTAGCTCACTGAAATTTTCCCAAAAAAAGAATATTATCCAATTTTGAGACATTATGTTTTTTTTCACATTGTAAAATAATAATAGAAACTTATTTTTTATAAAAATATTTAAACACGTACAATCAAAACATAAGTTACTAACAATCAACAAAATATCAATCTATTTTGAAAAAAGAAAAGAAAAGAATACGTATAATAATTCTTATAAATATGATGACATTTAATATAGAAACTTAACATTATTCTTTGGAATAAATTATGCTTTATTTATAATGTAAAGTAAGTATAATTAGGCTCTTATCGAATTTAATGGATAATATATTTTCTATCAAAAATATTATCCTAAAGTACAGAAAAATAATAAGTTTACTCTTTTGAACGACTTATTTTTGAAACGTACCTAACATAGTTCTGATTGTTGAATGTCAGTAGAACAACGGTTGATTATCTACTGTTTCAGAATACTTTATTAAATTTGGACGAGAAGCAACAAGTATTTGATCAAACGATAAAGCTACAAAC
>CAZMEH010000947.1:0-1840 GCA_964564885.1 uncultured Saprospiraceae bacterium
ACAATAATTTTCAAAGAACCTGAATTTTTAAACAAGTTCTTAAAAATAATTACTGCTTTCTAGGAAGTCATGAGACAAATCCTGTTAATTCTGCTTACTCTTCTTAATCACTGCGTCAAATAACTCTTCATCAGATTTTCCAATATAGTTCATCAACATTTTCGATTGTTCCGCCAACGGATCATTTGGAAAATCTTTGATTAACATTTCGTAATACTTTTTAGAAGTACTATTGTATTCTTCGCTTTTTGTTTTATCATATTTTGCCATTTCGCCATAGATATAAGCACCTTGAAACATTGCATCTTTAGCCGCCTCTGTTTTAGGTTTTGACTCTATAATAGATTCCAGAATAGTTGTTGCATTAACAAAATCGCCTATTGTACCATAATTCTGAGCGGCTTTCAATAGTTTATCTCCTGCATCATCTGCATGAGGTTCGTTAATCGCATACTGCTGGTAAGCCTTTGCTAACTTTCGCATAATGCTATTTCTAGTTACCGATTGACTAGAATCAACCACCATCTGCTCTAAATTTCCTATACGCTCCGTCAATTCTGATGTTTCTGCTTTTTCTTTATTTCCACATGCTGAAAATATTAATAGGAATACAAAAAATGATACTGCTAAAAGTTGATTTCTCATGTTATTGTTTACTTTTTTCAATTAATTCATCAAACAATTCCTCATCCGACTTTCCAACAAAACTCATCAATAATTTTGATTGTTTTGCTAATGGATCATCAGGAAATTCTTTGATTAACATCTTATAATATTTTTTAGAATTATTATTATACATTTCGCTCTGTCCTTTGTCATATTTTGCCAATTCTCCATAGATATAAGCAATCGCAAACATCGCATTTTTAGCAAAATTTGTTTTAGGATATGATTCAATAATAGATTTTAAAATAGTTGTTGCTTCCACAAAATCTCCTAGTGAACCATAATTTTGAGCTGCTTTCAATAGCTTATCTGGTGTATCACCTGCATTAGGATTCTCAATAGCGTATTGCTGATAAGCGTCTCCCAATTCTCGCATAATATCATTTTTAGCCGCTGATTGACTAGTGTTAGTCAGCAATTGCTCTAAATGTATTATCCGTTCTGTCAATCCTTCTTGTGTTTGTAATTTCTTCTTATTCACACAAGCTGAAAAGACTAATATGAAAGCAAAAAACGATAATATTAAAAGTTGATTTTTCATTTTATCATTTATATTGATTTCTTGGCTCTTAGCTTTTGCGATGCGGTTTTAACCCATAGCAGTCTTAGGTCTATGCGACAATTTGAGATGCGCCCAGTTTATTTATGCTTCATTGACTTCTCAAAAAAACGAATTAAATCTAAACAATCAAACTACAATGATTGAATAGCTTTAAATATTAAACCAATACGTCATTTTAGCTACAAATGCACGATTACGAACACCAAATTGTTCAAATGGATCTGTGATATAATTATCTGTAAAGACCAAAAAGAAATCCGAAGCTGGCTGAAAACGCCATTGCAAACGAGCATTAATATTCAAATTATCTAATTGATTATTATACTGAACAAAAGTCGTTAAGAACAATGTTTTTGAAAAAGTCAAATCTAAACGAGGTCCGATTAACCATAAATTAGTTGCTACAAATGGTTCATCTAATTTGATATAATTATAATTAACATCCAACGCAATTGTTCCATACTGCTTGTAACGATATTTGATTTGGCTATTAATTCCCGCTCGAATACCATTATAAAAGGAGCCAGCGGTTGGCGATAAACGAGTGGAAAGATCTTTTCTGTTATCAGAACTAAAAGTCATTCCGACAGAGGCAAATTTATACCTTGAACC
>CAZMEH010000948.1:0-2347 GCA_964564885.1 uncultured Saprospiraceae bacterium
TGGATTGTCTAATAAATCATCAAATTTATGAAAGTAAAGTTCTTCTACTATTCTGATTTTGCCTTTAATTTCTTCTTTAGTGTTTCCTTCTTTTCTAGCTTCTGCAATTGATAGTTCTCGTTCATCCTTTAATTCTAAAATACAATGTTTAGGTAAACTTCCTGCGAGGCAAATAGTAATGGCGAAAACGCCATATTTAGGTTGGATATGAGGTAGTTTTCGTCTGTAATATGGTTTGTGGGTTTTCATAAAAAGTATTCTTTAAAGTATCAACGAGCATTAAAAGTATTAACGGGCATCCTGCCCGTTCACGCTAATGCTCGTAAAAAACTAGCACAAACATGAGCCGACGAGCAACTGTGCGAACGGGCAAGATGCCCGTTAATACTTTCATGAGCAATTGTGCGAAGTTGGTATTTTATTACTTTTTAGAACGTTTTTTACGCTTTCTATTTCTGTTTTCAGAGTATTCAACTTCTTTCATCAGCATGTCTAGGCGTTTATCATTCGTATTAGAAAGAGTTCGAATATCTTTTTCTGCTGTTTTGGATACTTCTAAAACCGTTATTTGTGTCTGGATAAAATCTTCAATATTTTCTAAATACTCTTTTTCATCTGGACTACAAAAACTTATTGCATCACCACGATTATTTCCACGACCAGTTCGACCTATACGGTGAACATAATATTCTGCTTTGTCTGGTAAGTCATAGTTAATCACTATTTGTACATCAGGAATATCAATTCCTCTTGCGGTGATGTCCGTGGCAATTAAAATTTTAATTGTACCATTTCGGAAATCCTCCATGACTTTGTCTCTTTCGTCTTGTTCTTTATCACTATGAATAGTTTCTGTTACAATACTTGCACGCTCCATTGCTGCTTTTACTCGTTCAGCTCGAACTTTCGTCCTTACAAAAACAAGTATTTTAATGTCTGGATTTTCATTAATCACCCGTTCCAAAAAGAACCGTTTAGCATCCATTTCTATAAAAGCAACTCCATGATTAATATTTTTAGAAACAGGATCGTTTGGCGAAATCTGAATACGAATAGCATTTTGACGGATAAGCGAATAAGCTATTTTTTTGATTTCTCGATTAATCGTAGCCGAAAAGAATAAAGTTTGACGACTGTGAGGTAGTTTTCTGGTCAAGTCTTCAATATCCCTAATAAAGCCCAGATCCAACATATGATCCGCTTCATCTAACACCAAAGTAGTCACCCGATGCACCATCAAATGACCTTGACTAATCAAATCAAATAATCGACCTGGTGTTGCTACTACTATATCAACACGCTTTGCTAAAGCAGCAATTTGTGGATCTTGGTCAACGCCACCATAAATTCCCATTACCTTGACCTTAGTTTCCTTTGCCAACTCTTGGACAACTGCTGTAATCTGAATAGCAAGCTCATGTGTTGGCACCATAATGATGCACTTCAAACCATCTCGACGACGTTCTTTAAGTCGTTTTTCATGAAGTAAATGTATAATGGGAATAGCAAAAGCAGCCGTTTTTCCTGTTCCTGTTTGGGCAACTGCCAGCACATCTTCTCCATCTAAGATAGAAGGTATCGTTTTATACTGTATGTCTGTTGGACGTTTAAATCCAAGTTTACGAATTCCGTTAGTTAGTTCCGGTGCTAAATTATAATCCTCAAACTTCATTTTTTCTTTTTATAATCTTACGATTGTTTGACAGTTTTGGTAAAGGTACATTTGTTTTACTTGAATATTTAGTCTTTATTGGTAATAATACCAATTCAAGTATAAATTTAATATTATGAAAACTTGTCCAAATTGCCAATCAGAAGTACCAACCGAATTTGATATTTGTTAGAAATGCAACTATAATTTTAAGTCAAAAAATGTAATAGAACGAGAAGTAGAATCTGAGGGAGAAAAAGAACCATACCAAATCAAAAAACTCAACTGTTTACGCTGTGAGTCCAATATGAAATATATTGGACTCAAAAAATTCCATGAAGGGAAACGTCATGGAGTTTGGGGCGAGATAGGAGAATTGATGGTTAAAAGAACGATGTTAAACATGTATCAATGTTCCAGATGTAAAAAAATAGAATTCTTTGGATAAAAGGCAAAAAGAAAATCCTCGACGAAAATTTTCGCCGAGGATTCTAATAAATCATATTACCTTAAAAGAGTCACCGAACCTAGCTTCCTCCTTTGTCCGAGTGTATTTTTTTGACCTTCCCAGATCGAGCCATCTACGTAGACCGCTTCCACTTTCCAAACATACGCACCTTGCGGCATTGCTGAGCCTTTGTACATACCATCCCAACCTTCAGTTGGTCGTCCTGCATCATCTAATGCTTCACTTTG
>CAZMEH010000949.1:0-3373 GCA_964564885.1 uncultured Saprospiraceae bacterium
AAATGCGGAAAACGTTTTAAATGACCGCCAATTACTTTGTTTGCTAGCGTATCAACCGTATCCCACGAAGAATGATTAGTCAATAAAAATTCATACAATTCGATACTTTCTTCTGGCATTTTTTCAATAAATCGCACTAAAATATTAATACCAACATGATGTAGTTCACGATAAGGTTCGTCCCAAATCAATTGCATAAATTCGGGCATTTCTTCAACAGTTGGATAACCATATTCTGTTACGAATTGCTTGGTGAGTTCTCTACGCAAAGGTGTCTTTATCCCAAAATAGTCAAATTGTCCACGCATATAATCACGCATCGGCTCAATATTTTCAATAATTGTATGTTGCTGAAATAGGACTTTTAGGTCATTTACGTATTTTTCCATAATAGAAATGCATCGTTAGCTACATGCCGACATGATTAAAAAAAAAGGGATAATTAACTAATATTTTTGTTGCTTAATACACTATAATTAGATAAATGAAAGTTTGATAATTGACGAATTTCCTTAATTTTGTTGGCAGTTATTATAATTAAACAAGTTAAAAACAAAATTTCAAAAGATGAAAAGCTTTAAAGTTATTTTCGGTATTATACTATTATGTTGTTTTACCATCAATGTAAATGCACAAAGAGAAGTAGATGCAATGGCTGAACTATTGCAAGGATTAACAACTGCTCAAAAGAAAGAAATCTTAGACTATGCAAAACGTCAAGAAGTAGGTATCGATAGCGAAATCATGGCTATTTTAACTCGTTTACCTAAAGATAAAAAACAAGCATTATTAGAACATGCGTTTAGTATTAATCGAAGTAATGTAGTGGAAGAGCCTGTTTCGATAAGAAATGCTGAACCTGCTGCGCCAAAACACAATCATGGACCAACTACTACAATGACTTTCAAAGCAACAACCTATGATTTTGGAACAGTAGAAGAAGGGATAAAAGTGAAGCATACGTTTGTTTTTGAAAACACAGGAACTGAACCATTATTGATTTCAAATGCTAGAGGTTCTTGCGGTTGCACGGTTCCTCAGTGGCCAAGAACGGCAATTGCACCAGGCGAAAAAAGTGAAATTTCAGTAGAGTTTAATTCGACTAAAAAAGGTGGAAAACGCAATCAGCAGGTAACTATTACTGCGAATACAGAGCCGCACAATACCATTATTAATTTAGTTGGAAACGTTACACCAGCAGAGAAGTAGTTTCAATGTATAATTAAAAACGTATAACACCTCTGGTGATTACTCGCTATTCGATTAACAAAGCCAATAATTTCTTAATAGAGATTATTGGCTTTTGTATTTTACACCTAGTTTCTCTCATAAAGCTTTATAACGCTACTTTTTTGAATCATTTTTTAGCTAATTATAATACAAATCTTGTTAATTCTATAAATCAGGTCTAATAAATTGGTAATCTAGTGGAATTGTAAGAAATTTGGAAAGTTAATTGTATTCAAAATAATAAATGGTTTTGAACACAATTAACCCATGAAAAGTAAACTATATTTTGAAATATAGTTTATGTTTTAATTAAAACTTGGTTTTGGAATATCTCATTAAAATAGGAAATAAACCAATTTACTCAAGAGGCGTGACTGAATAATCACCAATCACACAAATTAAAAAAACGAAATGAAATCTTACGATTATATAATTATTGGCGCAGGTTCAGCAGGCTGTGTTCTAGCCAATCGATTATCAAAAGACCCAAATAATAGTGTTTTATTGCTTGAAGCAGGCAAAGCAGATAAAGACTCAAATATTCATGTTCCAGCAGGATTTCAAAAATTATTTAGAAGTAAATACGATTGGGATTTAGATTCTGTGCCTCAAAAACACGTTGCAGATAGAAAAATGTATCAACCTCGTGGTAAGATGCTTGGCGGAAGTAGTAGTCTGAACGCTATGATTTATATTCGTGGAAATCGGTTAGATTACGATACTTGGGCAAAATATGGAAACAAAGGTTGGTCACACGATGAAGTTTTACCTTATTTCAAAAAGTCAGAAGGAAACTTACAAAAGAAAAGCGAAGGACATGGAAATGATGGTGAATTAACGGTAACTTATCGTAATTATACCAATGAATTATCTAATGTTTTTGTAAAAGCAGCGCAAGAAGTTGGATATACCTTGAATGAGGATTTCAATGACGGAGAACAAGAAGGCGTCGGGCATTATCAAGTAACACACCGAGATGGAGCAAGATGTAGTGCAGCTGTTGCGTTTTTGCGTCCTGCAATGGATAGACCAAATCTGACGGTTATGACTGAAGCGATGGTGCATCGTGTCGTGATTGAAAATAACGAAGCAAAAGGCGTTATTTACGAACAAAAAGGACAAGAGCATCAAGTTAACGCCAATTTTGAAGTCATTGTAAGTGGAGGCGCATTTGGTAGTCCGCATATTTTGATGTTGTCAGGCGTTGGTCACGGTGATGAATTGAAAAAACACAAAATTGAAGTACAACAACATTTGCCAGGTGTCGGAAAGAACTTGCAAGACCATTTGAATTCTGGTTGTATTTACGAATCTAGTTATAAAAAGACATTAGATACTGCGGATACTTTTCCAAGAATTTTTGGTAGTATGTATCAATATATGGTGAACAAAACGGGACCATTCAATAGTAATGTTGCTGAAGTAGGCGGTTTTTGTAAATCAACGCCCGATCAAGCTGCGCCAGATATTCAGTTTCACTTTGTGCCAGCGTTTTTTATTGACCACGGATTTGTGAAGCCTAAAGGAAATGGTTATTCGTTAGGAGCTTGTATTTTGAATCCAGGTAGCAAAGGAACGGTAAGTTTAGCTTCTAGCAAGCCATCCGTTAGCCCGTTGATTGACCCAAATTATCTGAGTGATTCGGATGATTTGCGTAGAATGTTGCTTGGTGTGAGAAAGGCGCAAGAGATTTGTATGTCAAAAGCATTCAAGCCATATTTCAAATCGCATCACATTCCAAGTACTTTTTCAACAGATGACCAAATTCATACGGATGCCATTCATAAATTGTCTCATACTTTGTATCATCCTGCGGGAACGTGCAAAATGGGTAACGATGATATGGCAGTTGTGAACGATAAATTAATGGTTCATGGTGTGAATAATCTTCGAGTAGTTGATGCTTCGGTTATGCCAAATGTAACTAGAGGAAACACAAATGCGCCAACGATTATGATTGCAGAAAAAGCGTCTGAGTTTATTATTCAACGTAAAATGCAAATGATGACAAGTTAATAAAGACTATGAACAGGATTAAAGTTGGATAGTAGTTAAGAGGCGAGTAGTTTACACGTTTCTAGGTTTGAAAAATAAATAAATTTTGCTTTCTCACTTTGTAGATAAAACAATCAAGCATGAGTAC
>CAZMEH010000950.1:0-4623 GCA_964564885.1 uncultured Saprospiraceae bacterium
GATAATTAATTTAAATATTAAATAAAAGTTAGTAGGTCGTAAGTTTTTTTAGCCAATTTTTAGCTCTACTCATCTAGCCTTTTAAGAAATTAAACTACAAGTATAGTTTTATAACTAAATGCTTAGTTAAGTAAAAAAAGGTATGAAAAAACCTTGTGTTTGAAATACACAAGGTTTTTTCATGCCTTTTTTTGTTTAACTAAGTATTTAGTTTTATAACTATACTTGTAGTTTAAATTCTTGAAAGGCTAGATGAGTAGAGCCGAAAATTGGCTAAAAAAAACTTACGACCTACTACCTTTTATTTAATATTTAAATTAATTATCTAACAATAAAATTTAACTAACATGAGGAATTTAATTCTAGCAGTTGCGCTTCTATTTTCGACAATGACCTTTGCACAGACAAGTGCAAAAACAGTAGGCATTAATCAAGGTGCTACAATGATATTTGCAAAAACAACCGTTGATTATGGAACAATTGCGCAAGGCTCTGACCGAGTTAGAACAATATCGTTCACCAATGACGGAACGGAAGCATTGATCATTAAAAGTGCAAAAGGTAGTTGCGGTTGTACTGTGCCTACTTTCCCAAAAGAGCCTATTGAACCAGGTACAACGGCTGAAATGAACATCAACTACGACACAAATAGAGTGGGTTCATTTAATAAAGTTGTTACGATTCAAACTAATGCAGGTGTTAAAACCTTGAAAGTCGTTGGTAAAGTAGAAAAGAAAGCAGCAATTTCTACTAAGAAAAGTAGTTCTATTCTTGACCAGTAGGTGAGATGTCAGAAATCAGATCGCTTCGCTGTCAGAGGTCGGACTAATGAAAATAAGTTGTAATATCTATTTTGATTAAAAATATTCGGAAAGCCTTGTGTAAATACACAAGGCTTTCTTTATGTTTGTTGAAGAGTTAGAAATAATTGTTTGCAGTTTTTTAATTAGTTCGTTTTTAAATCTGAAATTCGCAACTTGAGTTATAAACTATTCAACAACTAGAATATGCCAAAATTATCAACTAGAGGGCAACAAATGCCAGCTTCTCCTATTCGTAAATTAGTGCCTTTTGCAGAAGATGCAAAGCGCAGAGGAAATAAAGTGTATCATTTGAATATCGGTCAACCTGATATAAAGACACCTAAGTCTGCTTTAGATGCTGTAAGGAATGCTAATTTAGAAGTATTGGCTTACAGTCATTCAGCAGGTTTTGAATCGTACCGAAGAAAACTAGTCAAATACTATGCTGGTCACGATATTAAATTGGATTATACTAACATTATTATTACAACAGGCGCATCGGAAGCCATTTCATTTACGATGATGAGTTGCCTAAATGCTGGCGACGAAATCATTGTTCCAGAACCATTTTATGCCAATTATAATGGTTTTGCAGTAGCAGGCGGTGTTAAAGTTGTTTCAATTACAGCACAGATCGAGACAGGTTTCGCCCTGCCTCCTATCGCTGATTTTGAAAAAGTCATTACACCAAATACTAAGGCAATTATGATTTGTAATCCAAGTAATCCAACGGGTTACTTGTATTCAGAGGAAGAGTTGATGGCATTGAAAGAAATCGTTTTGAAACATGATTTATACTTGTTCGTTGATGAAGTGTATAGAGAATTTGCTTATGATGGCAAAGTTCACAAGTCAGTTTTAACGATTGATGGATTAGAAGAAAACGTTGTTGTAATAGATTCTATTTCTAAAAGATATAGTGCTTGTGGCGCAAGAATTGGCGCAATTGTCACTAAAAACCGAGGTGTTTTAGATACAGCGATGAAATTTGCACAAGCAAGATTGAGTCCGCCAACCTTCGCACAGATATTAGCAGAAGCTGCACTTGACGTTGATCCGAGTTACCTTACAGGTGCTATTGAAGAATATGATAAGCGTAGAAAAGTTCTAGCAGCACGCTTAAACGAGATGGATGGCGTCATTTGTCCAACTCCAGGCGGAGCTTTTTATACTTTTGTACAATTACCAATTGACAATTCGGATAAGTTTTGTCGTTGGATGTTGGAAGAGTTTGACCACAATGGTGAAACCGTGATGGTGGCACCTGGTACTGGTTTTTATGCGACAGAAGGTTTAGGACATAATCAAGTTAGAATTGCTTATGTTTTAAATATAGCTGAATTGAAGAAAGCATTAAATGTACTTGAAGCTGGATTGAATGCTTATCCTGGGAAGACTATTTAATGGATAATGTTTTTGGTTTTCTAAGTTTTTCAGGAAATAATCCGAAATATAAAGCCCGTATAGAATTAATTCTATACGGGCTTTTTTTAATCGTTGTCAATTATCAATTGCTTGTGGCGACCTGTCCCGATTTCTCGGTGATTACTCGCTATCCATTCATTTAGAATCTAGGACAGTAAACGTTTCTTGAAAATCCTTTACAGATCTTATAAGCTAAAGCTAATTCAAAACCACCGTTTCCGTTTGAAGCTGGACGAAGTGCTGATACGTTTGTATCATAACTAAAGCCAATAGTCGTATTATTAAAGTCGAAACGAGTAGAAAATATTACCGCATCCATTGCTAAACCAGATTGATAATCTTTAGCTATTCTGCCCCAAATACCAAACAAGAATGCTTGATAATCGTTTGCTTGTTTTCCTACAACAAATTTCACACTTGTACCACCGTTAATTTCCATTGCTGGTCCTTGTGAAAACATCACGATACCAGGAACTAACCCAATTTTTCTATTAAACATCACTTCACCACCTGCATGAAGCGCAATTCTACTTGCTAACTGAACACTTCCATCATTATTGAATGACTGATTTGGTGCATTCAGGTGAATAAAAGATGCGCCTGCGTAGAAATTTGTGTTTTCGTCTAAAACAGAAAACCACAATAAACCGCCACCTAAGTCACCAAATGTGTAACTATCTCTAGCAAAATCTTCATTTGTTGGTAAGTTTGCATTCCATGCTTCACCGTCAAACTGCGAACCAAAACGCATTTCAAGGAAATTCACGCTACGTTGAGCCAGTCCCATTTCCGCGCCCGCTACTAGGTAATGACTGCGCTTACGGGTTCCGCCCATCTTCTTACTATAAGACATAGAGAATTTCCCATGTGTCGTTTGGAAAGAAGAAGAACCTGCTTGATCGCCCGAAAGTGTAAAACCGTAACCAAAGAAATCAGCACGTCCAACTGGCGTACGTCCGTCATACGAAGCATTTGTTGTTTTAAAAGCATTCGTTTTCAAAACACTTTGCCACTGACTACGATAATTGAACGTCGCACGACCATTACAATTCATAACACCTGTCAATGCTGGATTCAGATTGGTTGGTGCCATATAGAATTGCGAAAAGTGAATGTCTTGAGCCTGTGTAAAAGTGGCTGCAAGCATTAGGATAGCAAAAGAAAGTAATGTTTTAAGTTTCATGTTCAAACTGATTTTACCTGTCTTAATATAAGGCATTCATTTGATGCAATTGTAATTTTCCAAGTTTTTGGGAATCAAATATTTCACGTTTTTTGACATTCTTTACGAAGAATGAATGGTGAATTTATGTAAAGTAACTTAGATTATTAGAAAGATAGAACAATTAGCACAAAAGTTTACGTGGTAAATGTTTTCTTTAGTAATCCAAATTACACTTTGCCTTAGAAATACTGTCTCTTAACGCTAAGATTTATAGTATTATTTTCAAGTCAAAAGGATTTTATTCTAAGGTGTCAGCTTTTCTTAAACCTTTTCTGACTGCCTAATCCTGAGCACTCGGCACTTTCTCTCATCCTAAAGAACAAGTTTCTTTCCTTGTGCTAATGTTTCTTCTTCTGGCAAAATTTCGCAGTTATCCCAAAGTCCCGATAGCAATGTTTCTGCATATTGACGAGGTAGGTTATTTTCTACCATGGACTGATTTGCTGCTTTTGCGTCGTACTCAAATGAATGATGTTCAAATGAAAAACCATTTGCATCATCTAAAATCATATACCAAACTCGTTTTGTTCCGTCGTTCGCTGGCATTCCGATAACGCCCGAATTGAGCCAATATTTGTTATTTTGAACATCATTGAACGGCAAACCGCAATGTCCGCCAAGGATTACATCAGCATTTGCAGCATCAAAATTTTGTTGTTTTGCTGCCCAATCTGTCGATTTGAATATAAATCCAGAGGTTTCAAAATAAGTACCATGCACTACTGCGCATCGTTTTCCTGCGTAATTGAATGATAAATGGTCGGGTAAGGTTTTGAAGCAATCAATCGAATCTTTAGTTATATTTTTTTGTGCAAAAGGAAACCATTGACGAGAAAACACATCGCATCGAGAACCATCATTGAAATTGCAGCCACAATCTTTTTCTTCGTCTCGCAATTGTATTTCTACATTTCCTAAAATGCTATGAATATTCCAATCTCGAATCACTTGCGCACAACGTTCTGGTTCTGCACAATACGCCACAATGTCGCCTGTACAGATTATATTTTGACTAGAAATTTCCTCTTCGGCGGCGATTTCAATCAGCTTTACTAATGCTTGAAGATTACTATAAACACCTCCAAACACGAGTGTTTTTCCTTTTAATGTGCCTATGTGTTTATTTATTTTCATTTAAATCTTTGTCTGTTTATTTAGCTTTTAATTTTC
>CAZMEH010000951.1:0-2949 GCA_964564885.1 uncultured Saprospiraceae bacterium
TTTCTTAAAAAGCAAAGCCAGTTAAACGAGGAGCAAATTCAGTTTATAGAAGAATATTTTCAAAAAAATATGGTTCCATTTGTGCAACCTGTTTTGTTGGTTAAGCAAAGTATTCGCCCGTTTCTAGCTAATGCTGCGTTATACCTTGGTGTTACACTTGAAAACAACAAGCACAAAAAAAACTATGCGGTCGTAAAGATACCTTCAGAGTATCTTCCAAGATTTGTTGAATTGCCTGCTTCTAAAAAAAATCAACATGAGCTCATCATGCTAGATGATATAGTTAGGCATAATATTTCATTTCTGTTCCCAGGTTATAAAATCAAAAACTCCCATTCGATCAAGTTGACTCGTGACGCACAAATGTATATTGATGATGAATTTTCGGGCGATTTACTAGAAAAGATTAAAACACAACTCGCCAAAAGGAATCAAGGCGCAACGACACGTTTTGTCTACGACAGAAAAATGCCTAAAGATTTATTAAACTTCTTAAAAGAAACTTTCCACCTCAATAAGGAAGACCTTTTTCCAGAAGGACGTTATCATAATAATTTTGATTTCTTCAAATTTCCAAGCTATGGAAAAGATAGCCTAAAAGACAGAGAGTTACCTACGCTTCCTAAAAAAGAATTGAATAAAGAAAGTGTACTTCAGAAAATGCTAACACAGGATTACCTGTTACATTATCCTTATCATACCTATGAACACACTATTCGTTTCTTTGAAGAAGCTGCTGACGATCCATTTGTCACAGAAATTAAAATTATCCAATATAGGGTAGCTAAGATTTCACGTATTATGGATTCTTTGATACGTGCTGCAAAAAATGGTAAAAAAGTAACTGCATTTGTAGAAGTAAAAGCTAGGTTTGATGAAGAAGCTAATATCCGTTGGTCAAACCGTCTAAAGAGTGCAGGCGTTAATGTTTTATATAGTTTCCCTGGATTAAAAGTACATTCAAAATTAGGTTTAGTTATTCGAGAAAAAAATGAAATTCAGCAGTTTTTTTGTTATATGAGTACAGGAAATTTCCATGAGAGTACGGCAAAACTATATAGTGATACAGGTTTATTAACTACTGATGAAAGGATAACTAAAGACGTCGTTAAGGTTTTCAATTTTTTAGAAACATTCAAAAAACCCGTAGATGGCTTAAATCACCTATTAGTTGGTCAAATCAATCTTAGAGTATCACTAGAAGCTCTGGTTGATTTCGAAATAGCGAATGCGAAGGCAGGTAAAAAAGCACATATTATTCTAAAAATGAATAGTATTGAGGATCGCCAAATGATAGATAAACTTTATGAAGCCAGTCAAGCAGGCGTAAAAATAGAAATACTTGTTAGAGGATTATGCTGCTTAATTCCTCAAAAAAAGGGATTAAGTGAAAATATTACTGCCTATAGTATTGTAGATAGATACTTAGAACATGCTCGAATTTTCTATTTCTATCATGGCGGAGATGAACAAATATATTTATCCTCGGCTGATTTTATGCGTCGTAATCTTAGCCATCGAATAGAGACGACTTTCCCTATTCTTGATCCATTATTGATAAAAGAGATGAAGGATTTTCTTTATATCCAACTCAATGACAATATAAAAGCCAGGGTCATTGAAGCAAAACATAAGAACGAATATAGATCAGATGGTAATAATATGCCTATTCGCTCACAATTAGAGATTTATCATTATCTCAAACGCAAGGAGATGTAGTAATTTATTGAAAGCGGTCAGGTTTCTTTATTATTTATGAAAATATAAAGGTGATTTAGTATTTAAACTTTATCACCGCAGATTTGTATTAATTTTATGAAGTTTAATTTTCTTAAAAGAAATAAAAAGATGTCATACAAAGTTTCAAAAACAGAGAAAGAGTGGCAAGAGCAACTTTCTCCACAGCAATATAGCGTTTTAAGGCAACATGGAACAGAAAGACCTTTCACGGGTGAATATGATAAACATTCTAAGGAGGGTGTTTATTCCTGTGCCGCTTGTGATATTGACTTGTTCTCATCTGAGAATAAATATTCCTCTGGCTGCGGTTGGCCCAGCTTTTGGGGCGAATTAGAAAGTGCAAGTATTGAAAGAAAATCAGATGGAACTCACGGGATGGCTAGAACAGAATTACTTTGTTCTAATTGTGGCGGTCATCTTGGTCATGTTTTCAATGATGGACCAAGAGATAAAGGAGGAGAACGCTATTGTATAAATTCTGCTTCTATGACTTTTCGTCCAGACAAAGTAAAATAGAGCAACGTAAACTTCTTTTCAAATTTAAAGGAGACAGAGATAAAAAACCTTAGCGGTCTTTTTATCTCTGTCTCCTTTATTGTTTTATGGTAATTATTTTTAAAGTTCTTAATTACAAAGCAATGTAAGTTGTCCGTATTTAAGTAGCAGTAGGCCGATGTAAATTTCGGAAAAAGTTCCGACCTCTCTGTAGTCATTAAATATTATGAGCCTTACTGAACTATGTGCTGATTAGTGGAATAAAATAAATAAGCTGCTCCAAAACTATGGTATAATAGTATAGAAATATTGAGGCATCCTATTTTACCTCAATATTCTATTCTCATCAATATCTTCTTTTATTGTAAACAACCGAGGTTTTGCCACCACCATTTCAAATTATCTATGATAAAACCCGTTGTTTCATTACTCTTACTAATATGTCTAGTCCTGAAATAAGGTTACAGTTTAATTCGTAAAAAGGTGGAGTATCAATAACTAAATTGGTGCTCCATTTTAGTTTTATAGGTTCTCATTTCTAATATATAACTTGTTAGTTCACTTCATCTTATTTCTTTTTTTTCGTCCACATCCTACTTTTATTTGCCTTGCATAGCTAATAAAAGAACTTCCTTTTTGTATATTTAAAGGAAATCTCGAGATTTTTTTCATATAATTCACAATCGTCTCAATATTTAAATCATCAATTAAATC
>CAZMEH010000952.1:0-4343 GCA_964564885.1 uncultured Saprospiraceae bacterium
AAGAAGAAGCTGCGTAATGCAGAAGTGAGAAGTGAGAAGTGAGAAGTGAGAAGTGAGAAGTGAGAACGCTTCGCTGTCAGATCGCCTGCGGCTGTCAGAAATAAACAAATTATTTTAACAAACGCTGTCGGTTTCTAAAACCGACAGCGTTTGTTAAAATAATTTGTTTATTTCTGACAGCCGCAGGCGATCCGACAGCGAAGCGTTCTCACTTCTCACTTCTGCATTACGCAGCTTCTTCTTTTTCCTTCTGATTCAATAAATCAAAATTCACGAGCATTCCTATCATTATAAAGAAAAATGAACCTACTTTATCGGTTTCAATCATATCATTGATCAACAAGAACGAATCAATCACTATCATAGAATAAATGATAGATAAGATGATTTTTGCTCGTTCTTTATTCGTGGTTTCGTGGTAAATTTTTTCACCATAAATCAATATAGCAAAGGTCAGCGCAAAGAAAATCAAGCAACCTAAGATACCTTGATCGACTAACATCATCAAAAAATAGCTATGCACACCAGATTTCTCTGGATTATCGGACACGTAGGTTTGGAACTTGTAAACTGTATAACCTTTGTAGAAATTATAAAAATTACCTGGCCCATAGCCAAAAACTAACTCTTCTTGACTCATCCGAACGGCTGCTACCCAACGGTAAACCCGTTCCATGGTCGAAATATCTTCTAATTTATAAGTTGCTTCTACTAGACTATTAAAGTCTGTATGCGTGATCGTTTTGTCGTAATTTGGTGCAAACTCTAAGTATTCGTTATCATTTGCAATAAACGCTGCACCAGCTAATAAGACACAAGCCGAAACGACTAGCGCAGGTTTTATTAGTTTCCAATGAACAACTAAAAGACCGCCAACGGCTAAAACCAAGCCTCCATAAGCCGTTCTTGTGTATGAAAATTGGATAGAGAATAGTATAAATATAAATCCGCCAACCAAGAACCACCACATCAATGACCAACGCTTGTACCAAGTTGCCGCCAAAAATATAAATGGAATAAATAAAGCTAAAATCGAAGAATAGCTAATGTGATTTCTAAAAAACGGTCTCATGACGCTTTGAATATCTTCAAAAGCAAAGTTTATCATTGCCAAGCGTATAAATACAACTAAAGTTGCAAATAGCAATGGTAGAAAAACAACCCAAAAGAACGTTTTAAAATCTTTTTCGTTTTTGATACATTGCATTCCAAGTGCTGTAAACACGATGACGTACCACATTTTTGCAATGAAGAACTTGAGCGAAACAACGAATAAATTAGACATCAACATGGTAATAAATATCCAAACCAAATGAATGATGAGCATAATTATTAGCGGATGCTTTAAGGCTTTGACGTTGATTCTTTGAGGATTAGCTATTATATATATAACATAAACGAGTGTCAAACCAATCATGAGTGGCTCAACGGGCATGTGTATTTCAAGTGTTGGACCTAGTGTCAATTCTGTTGATAACGGAATTGAAATCAAAGCTAACCAAAACACTTTCTTGAAATCTACAATCGTTTGAAATATCAGTAAATAGAAAAAAGGTAAACCCAGCAGCAATATTTCATCCGCAATGATAGCAGAAAATATTGACGCTACAGTTACTGCTCCAAACGCAGTATAGAAATTGAACGGTATGTTTAATATATTCTTAATAGAATTGGAAATGGAGAATTACGAATTACGAATTAAGAATTGAAAATTGAAAATAAGCTTATGCATTTCCAATTTCTTATAAATTCGTAATTCGTAATTTGTAATTCTTAATTAAAAAAATTACTCTCCTCTATAGATAGCTTTCCAGTCAATGTGACGATAGTTTTCAAAAACTAAAACGCCTGCTACACTCAATATAAATGCCATGATCATGGCAACAATAAGGATTAGAGAACGAACTGGACGAGATTTTATAATTGGAATTTCTGCCGCTTCTACAGCTAGTAACGAAGAAATATCTGCACCCAAAATATTTTGATAACGTAAATATAACTCTCGTTGTGATGCAATCTCCTTGGTCAAGTCGTCTTGTTCTAGTTCCAAAGATAGAATTTTAGTCATACCATCTTTCAACGATTTTAAGTTAATCGAAGAAGCGTCACCACCACCAGTAGTCAGGGTATTCAATTGACTTTCTAAGCCTCGAACCCTAATCTGATACTTATTGATAGAGTCTCGTTGATTGATGGTTTTAAAACCATTTAATCGAGCTTTTGCACCTGAAAGCTGCGCTTGTATTTTCGGTACATAACTAGAAAGAAATTCACTCTGTGCATCAATATTGTAGATTTGGTAAGTACCACGCCATTTGACCAAACTATCTCTGATTTCATCCATTCGATGCTCTCGATCCTTTAGTGATTTTTCGTGCGTTTTGATGACAATCTCTTGATTCTGTTTAACGAAACTACGGTGTGTTAAGTCAATCTGGTAACGGATGAAGTTCGCCATATCCGCAGCACGTTGACGATCGGTGTCTTCTACAGAAAGCTCAATACCATCATTTTCATTTTTAATGACTTTATAGCGTTTCATAAACTTCTTACGAACCTTATGCGGTGCTTTTTGGTCAGTTGTATCAATCTCATAGACGTTGTACAAATCAAACTTTTTGATAGTTTCATCTACAATCAGTCTGGATTGAGCCGCCGACAAAATTTGATTGACTTCTTCTTCTGCACCAAAATATTCTACACCTTCGTCAGATTCACCAAAGAACCTATTTGGATCTAAGAGTGAATTACTGGCAGGATAAAATGAAGTAGTCGCTTCGTAGTAGTTAGGTAGAAATAAAACTATAATAACCGTTCCAATGGCTACAATACCACAAATAGCTACTATAAATTTTTTCCTGCGAAATATAGTCCGCAGTATGTCTAATAAATTATTTTCGTTCTGTTGCATTTTCATATTTTAAAAACCGCACAAAGGTAGCAAAAAATGATGTTTTTCGTGATTTGAAATTATATTATGTTAAATTAGAATTAATGATTTTAGATTTACGATTTTAAATTTGCAAATAATCTCCTTAAATATGTACCAGATAATCATTGCTGTAACGGTTGAATGCGTTAAATGACTACTAAGCAAGTATTTTATTCAATAGTTATTTTATAATCCATTATCTTGCGTAAAAGTTATTGAGGGTGCAAGTATTGAGTGATTTAGGTATTGAAGGACGAGTTGTTTTTACTTTGTCATCTATAACTCAATACCTAGTCTTTCAACAATTTAATAACTCAATAACTCAATACCTAGTCCCTCAATAACTCAATAACTTATAATGATTTTACTAACTATTGTTGGTGTATTAATTGTATCCGCATTTTTTTCGGGTACAGAAATGGCTTTTGTGTCTGCTGATAGGTTACGCATTGCTTTGCGCAAAGAACAAGGTTCTCGCAGAGCTATTTGGATAGATCGTTTTTTCAATGACTCATCGACCTTCCTTGGTACAATGCTCGTTGGTAATAATATTGCATTGGTTATTTTCGGTAACTTAATGGAATCTGCATTAACGCCACTATTATTAAAATTTTCCTCCACTTGGCTAAGTGGAGAATTTGGAATTTTACTAAGCATTACACTCATTTCCACTTTAGTTGTCTTGCTGTTTGGAGAGTTTATCCCAAAAGTCTTATTCCGATTATTTTCTACAAGTGCCATCTTATTTTTCACTTATTTACTAGTAGGATTGCGTTATTTGCTTTCGCCTTTTGTCTTGTTAATGGTAAGTACTTCTGAGTTTTTATTAGAAAAAATTCTACGAGTTTCGATCGAAAATGAAAGACGAACCTTTACAAGATTGGATTTGAAATCCTTTATAGATGAAACAACTTCTGATGAATTAGATACCGAAATGTTTGAAAAAGCAATGGTATTAAATCAAACTCAGGTGAAGCATTGTATGATTGATCGTGAACTGATTGCAGCGATTAATGTAAAATCCAGTGTTGAAAACCTGAAAAAGAATTTCATTCAATCTGGTTTTTCAAAGATTGTAGTTTTTGAGAATAATTTAGATAATATCATCGGTTACGTCCATCATCATCATTTGCTACGAAGCCCAACTTCTATTCCCTCTATCTTGTTTGATATTCCATCTATTTCACCCGAAATGCCTGTTATAGACCTAATGAACGCTTTTATGGAAGCTAAAACAAGTATTGCTTTTGTTGAAAATAATGGAAAAACGATTGGGATTATTACACTAGAAGATATTTTGGAAGAAGTGTTCGGAGAGATTGAAGATGAACATGATTATATAAAAGAAGTCAGTAGGTAGTGCAGTAGGTAGTTAGCAGTAGGCAGTAAATAGAACTTATTGATTTTCAAT
>CAZMEH010000953.1:0-2685 GCA_964564885.1 uncultured Saprospiraceae bacterium
AACGGATTTATAAAGTTTATCATACTACTGTACATTTTAGAAAAGAGAGAACAGAGACAAAAACTGAAACTTCTAATTCATTGATTATCAACCTATCCCGAAGTCTCGGCAATGAAAAAAATATGAAAAAAAATCTCTTTTCTCTGCTCTCTCTTCTCTGTTCTAAAAAAATGTACAGTAGTATGATCTAAAATATTATTGTTGCCAGAGTTTTATATGCATTTTTATTTGGAACAAAATATTAAACTTGTTTAATTGTGATAACCAGTGAAAGAGTTAAATTTGTAATAAAAATACATGAATTGCGGATAGCGAGAAGTTGGACACAAGTAGAAATAAGCATCATTTTTTAAAAAAAAACGACACCGCTTGTGAGATTTGACGAGTCCTTGCGAATAATTAGATAAACAAACTTTTAATTATTTAAATATTCGTAAAATGAAAATAACAAAAATCATCTTCTACACTTTGCTGTGCTTAATATTAAATATTAGAGTATCCGCTCAAAGTTTTTTACAAGACTATTTCCAAGGGAATAAAGACAGTTTAATCGTTTCGGCTACTCAACTTGTACAAATGCCTGAACCTATATTTCAACCAATCATATCTTCCCATATTGACTCGGCAACTTTAGCCGATATGGGCTTTGAACAAACGTATAACAATGAAAGTCACTACTTTACGGTAAGAGATGGCAAGAAAATATTTGCGTTCAAATATCCTTCAAATGCTCCAACTACTATAATTTTTTTACATGGAGTAGCAAGTTCTGCATATCTTTACAACAGGACTTCTGGGTTATTGCAAGAAGCGACTCAAGCAGAAATCTATGCGATTGATTTGCGAGGACATGGAAAATCAGAAGGTAAACCAGGTGATGTGGAATACATCAATCAATACGCTGATGATTTGACTGATATAATCCAAGCTATCAGAAAGGACAAGCCTAATGGGAAAATAATATTGGCCGGTCATTCGATGGGCGGTGGAGTGATTTTGCGTTATACCATGAGTAAAGGTATTTTGGATGTTGACGGAATACTTCTTTTTGCTCCTTTGATTGGTCATAATTCTCCTGCGATTTCACAAGGTGAAACAAACGCAGTAGAGGATGCAGAACCATTTCTAAAAATCCATATTCCAAGAATTATTGGATTGAAAATGCTTAATGAAATAGGCAATCATCAACAAGATAGTTTACCCGTTTTATTTTTCAATTTACCTGAAACAATTCCTTTACGGAAATATTCTTATCGGGCAAATGCAAGCATGACACCTGATGATTATCAAGAAGGATTACAAGCAATAAAATCGCCTTTATTGGTTTTGGTAGGTAGCGATGATGAGGCTTTTAATGCCGAAATATTGCAAAAAGCTATCTTAGAAAATAGCAAAGGAGAAGTCGAAATAATACAAAATGCTACTCATAATGGTGTGCGACACGATGCTATATCTTATGAGTTTATCAAAAAATGGTTTTCTACAATATGAGAAATGAAGAAAAAAATCACCTCTTGGCAAAGGCGTTTCAAAAAACCATAGCAACTCATAAAGGAATATTGTTTAAAGTTGCTAGAATTTATTGCCAAGACGAAGAGGATAGAAAAGACCTTATACAGGAAATGATGATTCAAATATGGCGGTCATTTCCTACTTACAAGGAGCAATATAAAATAAGCACTTGGTTATATCGTATTGCGTTGAATGTGGCTATTTCATTTTATAGAAAAAATAAAAGGCAAAAAGGGAATAATGTTTTTTTGAATGAAAAAATAGAACCAATTTCTGAAGATGTAGATCCAGAACAAGAGCATCAATTACAACTTTTAGACAAGTTCATCAATGAACTAAACGACCTTGACAAAGCCCTGATGTTGTTATATTTAGAAGAAAAAAACCAAAATGAAATTGCAGAAATCCTAGGTATATCAGTCAGTAATGTCTCTACTAAAATAGGGCGTATAAAAACAAAATTAAAAAAACGTTTCTCCCTTTTAAGGGATGAGTAAATAAATAAATTATGGAATTAACTGAGTTAAAACAACTATGGCAAAGTTCTAATGACAAGTTGGAAAAAAGCCTTGTCCTTCATCAAAAGAACACAGAGGATATTACTAAAATAAAATTGCAAAATTTTATTTATTCAATGAGACCGATTAAAATATTTACACTCGTAATAGGAATATTTTGGGTGTTGACTTTAGGGACAATTGTTGTAAATCTTGCTAGGTATGCTTTAGCGAGTGTAAGTCTATTTTTCCTGTTTTCAGCAGGTCTTCAAATCCTGTTGACGGCAATTTCGATTTGGGTTTATACCTATCAATTAGTACTTATTCAGCAAGTTGACCTGAGTAAACCTATTATTATAGTGCAAGAAAGTTTAACTAAACTAAAAACCTCTACACTTTGGGTGACCCGTATTTTATTTTTACAATTTCCTCTATGGACTACTTTCTATTGGAACGAAAGTATGTTTGAAAATGGCAATGCTCTTTTATGGGTTTTGCAAGGATTTATTACGCTGTTGTTTGCTTTTGTGTCTATTTGGTTTTTTGTAAATATTAAATACGAAAACAAAGATAAAAAGTGGTTTCAATGGATATTTAATGGAAAAGAATGGCAACCAATTATTAGTTCAATGGAACTACTAGAAGAAGTAGAAAAGTTCAAAAGGGAGTGAAGATA
>CAZMEH010000954.1:0-3091 GCA_964564885.1 uncultured Saprospiraceae bacterium
TTCAAATCGTTGACCGCTTCCAAATGCGGCAGAAACAAACCGCTAAAGATGGGTTTAACATTATCCACTTGTTTCATTCTAGCTTTTGCATTTTTCACCTGTTCGCCAATCCAATTAATATCCGCATTATAAAAATCTTGATACAGCATCGGCAAGAACGCATCTAAATCCCATTTATGCCATTCTTGTCGGACACTTTCCCAGTTCGGAAAAACCGCCGCCGTGATTGTTTTATTATATTTTCGAGCCATCGGCACACAATGATTATTCACGATATTAGAAACCGCATCATAACGAAACTGTCGCCATGCTTCGTGTTGAGGCGCTTCATCACCCAAGTCCATCGGGTCGATTCCATGCTTTTCTTTAAACTGTTTTCGGCAGTTTTCTGAATATGGATAATCGTACTCTGGATATTCTTTATCTTGGATAATGTCATATTTAGGCTGCAAAGCTTCCGCCAATATCACATCTGGTTGACGCACATAATCCAAGTGAATACCATCTAAATCCTCTATTTTTCCTAATGCTTCTACATTTCCTGCTACAAATTCAGCGACTTCTTCGTTACAAGGACAAAGGAATTTATAATAATCAACATAAGCAGGGTGCGTGTGCGATGGTTCACCGTTTCGATTGACACTAAACCAATCTGGATGTTTTTTGATTAAATCAGGATTGTTTAGCGGCATTGTCCACATCCAAGCGTGAACTTGCAAGCCTGCTGCGTGCGCTAATGGCAAAATTCGTTCTAACCAACGTGCTTTCACTGGCAAGGTCGGATGGTCAAAAAGTGTTTCATTACTTGAATAAACTTGTGGCAAAATGCCATCAATACCAGCCGATTTTATTCGGTCAAATATCCGTTTCCAATCATCGTTGGTTTTGTCTAAACTCGGTCGCATCCAAACCCAATTATCTGGCAATTGACGCTTTAAAGTTGAAGCGTTTTGTGCTTTTTTCACATCACAACCCAAAAAAGAACTACCTGCCATTACGGATAATGAACTTGCTGTTGCTAGTTTTAGAAATTTTCTTTTGTCCATCGTTTATTTATTTTCTTACCTTTTGGTGTTTCATATCCAATGATTTACTCAATTTGAAAATTGTATATTTTTAATTGTACACTCAAGTTACGCAGAGTTCGTTTCTTCTTTTGCGTAACATCAGTTATACATTAATTTACCATTTTCTTGAAGTAGCCAAACACCTTTACCATCAGCAGATTTTGCAATGATTTCATAACCGCTGTAAGTCAAGATAATTTGTGGCTCAAATTTATAATTTTCAATAATCACTTTTGGTATTGTTAACTCCTTTAAATTATCGGTGTATCGTTTATTTTGCTGATAAAAACGCCGTTCTTGATAATACAGCTGGCGCAATGCCCATTTTATCTTTTCATCATCAGAAACGATAAAATCCGTTTTACCTTGACCTGCAATGATTTCCGAAAACTGAACAATGCCCCAAGTTTCTGGTGCGTGCATGGCAATGTAACCTTGTGACGACCAAACCCAATTTTCTTCTGGTAATTTTTTACCATTCTCATCTTTTTGCTTTTCGTAAGTGCCATTTGAGGTGTCCATCTGCCAATTGACCCGAGAAAAATTTACTCGCCATTGTACGTCATTTTTAGGTCGATGGCTGCTCGGTGTCATTTCTTCCAACACTTTCCACGGAATAGCGATTTCAACCGTCCAAAAACTATCTATATCGGTTGGATTATTCAGCGTTCCATTGATATGAACGGCTGTTTTCAATCCTTGAATATCCCAACTATCCAACACTTTCGGCAATCCATCTTCTCGATATGGGCGCAATAACAACAAATCCCAAACCGTGTTGAGTGCATTCATTTCAAATTCATAATAATTATGTGTGTCGCCATCTGGGTCAAGAAATATCTCAAAATCATTATCATAAAAAATCACCGCATCCCGTTCTGTCAATTTGCCCCAAATATGTGGTTCTTCCATATATGCACCAAAATAAAAATACTCTTCATCCCATACCATTTTGACATTTGTCTCGAATGACGGAAGGGATTTTAAATTTCCTTGAATATCTACAAAATTACTTGTCGGCACTGCTTTTTGCCAAATTGTTTCGTCTAACCTTCCATCAATCGTCAATGCTTTATCTGTTTTATAACAAATATAAGTTGCAGGTTCGTAAGCTATCGGATGTTCATAATTGACTTTCCCTAGTTTTGACGATTGACAACTACTAAGCAGGGCTGTCATTATAATAAGTATGGAATGTTGAATCTTCATATTTTAAATATACAATAGTTATTATTCTGTTATTAGGAACGCCAATAGAATAAGTTACGGGTTTTAGCATCGTTAATTTTTTCTTTAACGAGTTAAAAAATTTCTACATAGCCTAGCTCTGAAGCTATTTTTTAAGGAAGTTAAAGGAAAAAAGAACCAGTTAGAAACCGTAAGTTATTTTATTGACGTTCTTTAGCGATAATTCACCAAATTTTCATTCTATAATACAACCTAATCTAAAAAATAAAATCTGTTCCAATAATATAAAATTCATTTAATACCGAATGACGCATTAAAATAGTTCTTTCATTGTGAATTTTCACTTTTTTATGAAAGTTCAGACAACAATTGCCAAATTTTTATGTTAACCTTGCATTGAAAAGCAATAAATATATTTCAATTTTACAGTAATGAGCAAAGATAATTTTTGTGCAAAGGTTTTAATGTATCGTTATCAAAACGAGGAACTAGAAGTTTTTCTCGAACAAAACGACGACAATAACTGGTCTTTTCCAGATTTGACGGAAGGAAATATGGATGAAGTCATTCAACGCTTGCTACATGAAGCAGGAGAAGATGATCACATTTCGTTAGATGCGGTGCAATGCGAAACTAGAAAGCGTGATATGCTCGCTTATGCTTTTGAAGTTGATTGGCGTAAATTGCCACAAGACAGTAAGCGCAGACAGTTTTTAGAAACTAATAAAGGTGCATTCGTTTCTGTGAAAGTAGCATTCAAGAAAAATATGCCTGCTGAATATAAAATGCTTAAGGAGTTAGTTGATGTTTTAGGTGTTAGAAATATTATAAAATAT
>CAZMEH010000955.1:0-3044 GCA_964564885.1 uncultured Saprospiraceae bacterium
TTCTATTACACTTTGTGCGACGATTGCAACAGGAATTTTATTTTGGGGCACAGCAGAACCGATTTATCATTTGCATGCGCCGCCTGTAGGTTTGGGAATTGAAGCGAATAGTGCCGCTGCTGCGCAATTCGCCATGTCAACCATGTTTTTACATTGGACATTTACACCTTACGGGATTTATACATTGGCAGGGTTGACTTTTGCTTTAGTGTATTATAACTTGAAACAGCCGTTCAGTTTAGGTTCATTGCTGTATCCTTTGATTGGAAAATATGCTTACGGCGTGGTTGGAAACACGATTGATGCGGTTTGTCTGTTTAGTTTGGTCGCAGGAATGGCGGCTTCGTTGGGTTCTGGAATTTTGACGATTGCAGGTGGTTTGAATTTGTTTGCAGATTTAGAACCTACACCATTTGTATTAGGAATTATTGCATTGGTGATTGTTTGTACATTCATTATTTCAGCGGCAAGCGGACTGATGAAAGGTATTCGGATTTTATCAGATTTGAATATTAAATTCTTCTTTGCCTTGTGTGCCTTTGTCTTTTTATTTGGACCAACTACTTTCATTTTGAGGTTTGGCGTAGAAAGTTTTGGAAGCTATTTGCAACACTTTTTTGAGCGAAGTCTTTATACTGGCGCAAGCGCAAATGATGGTTGGGCGAATAGTTGGACTATATTTTATTGGGCAAATTGGCTGGCTTGGGCACCTATTTCGGCTTTATTTTTAGGTCGTTTGGCATTGGGTTATACCGTTAAGGAGTTTATTCGATTCAATTTATTATATCCTTCCCTGTTTGGTTGTTTTTGGATGATGGTCTTTAGTGGCTCGGTTATTTATTATGACTTTGTAGTAGATAGCGGTTCTATGAATGCGGTCTTAGAAGCTGGTGGCGCAGAAAATGTGATTTACGCACTATTTCAAAAATTGCCACTTGCACCAATCGTTAGTGGAATTTTCTTATTAATCGCATTCTTATCTTACGTAACGGCTGCGGATTCAAACACAACTGCCATGGGCGGAATTAGTTCAAGAGGTATTTCATTAGAAAATCCAGAGCCGCCATTATTAATAAAAATAGCTTGGGGCGCAACGGTCGGTATTATTGCTTGGGTGATGGTTGCTTTCGCTGGCATTGACGGAATCAAAATGGCTTCTAATCTCGGTGGATTTCCTGCATTATTTTTAATTATTGCAGTTGCCTTTTCTTTGATAAAATTAGTGCAACAACATAAAGAGTTGTAGTTTTGCAGACGAGAGGTCAGAAGTCAGATCATTCGCTTTGCTCATTGTCAGAACGCCTACGGCTGTCAGATTTTTTATTGCTGTCACGAGAAAATCGTTGTGAATACCTGTATATGACAGTAGGTTATATTTTTGATGAGCATTAATCTTTTAATAAATAATTTAAGCAGCTTGCTATATTTATTTTGACAATATACTTTTGCAATTGCTTGACTACGAAATATTTGCATTCTAAAATCGTCTCCCGATAGTTATCGGGACTAAGATCGTCAATTAAAAATATGGAATTAATTAAAAAATACTTTCCGAACCTTACGGAATTACAATACGCTCAGTTAGAAGCATTAGGAGCGCAATATCGTGATTGGAATAGCAAAATAAATGTTATTTCTCGTAAAGATATTGACCATTTGTACGAAAGACATATCCTTCACGCAATCACATTGAAGAAAATAATATCATTCAAAGAAGGTGGAGATGTACTGGATTTAGGAACAGGTGGTGGAATTCCAGGTATTCCTTTAGCAATACTTTTTCCGGAAACCAACTTTACTTTGCTGGATGGACGTGGTAAAAAAATCACGGTTGTGAATGAAATTGCCTCAGCATTAGATCTTAAAAATGTGAGAGGACTGCAAGGTAGGGCAGAGGAGATTAAGGATGAAAAATTCGATTTTGTAGTGGCTCGTGGCGTTGCTAGTTTGGATAAATTGCTACGTTGGACTAGAAGACTGCTGAAAGAAGAACAAGCTCATGGTGTTCCAAATGGTTTGTTTGCTTATAAAGGTGGAGATATTAAAGCGGAAATAGCAAGTATTCCTCGTTATGAATATGTGGAAACTCATCCGTTTAACGAATATTATGAAGAGCCGTTCTTTGAAGAGAAGTATTTGCTTTATGTACAAGGATAATTTTAATATTTAATTCTGAGTAGGCGGATTGGCGTCAAGTAGATTGTAAATAATTAAAAACAGATACTAAAACATTGACAATCAGTTATTTATTATTCTCTTTGAGGCTAATTCGAGCAGGCGAAACAAGTTGTGTAACGTAGCAGTAATAGGCTTTTGGCTGATTTTTTGAAATAGAAATCGAAAATAACTGTTTAATGTTTAAGAATAATTCTATCCGTTTGTATCTTTAAATAGATAGTTTGTCCAAAATATGATAATAACTGTTTAATTGAGACTGAATAGTATTGAATAAATAAAGCATTTGGTTGGTGAAGGTGTTATATTTATAGAAAATTAATACATATTAGTCTTTGTGAATAAAGGCTACTGTAAACCAACTGCTATATGGAAAATATTAGAGGACTTGTGGGATTAAGTTTGTTTTTAAACCCAGCTAGACGTTTATTTTTTGAAGAATATTTATCGAAACTATCTGATGAACAGAAGTTATTATTAGTAACAGTAGAACCTAAAACGCAGACTTTGACCGTTTAGAAACATTTAACTAAAGAGTTATAGTCTCGGGTATTTGAGGTTATAACTCTTTGGAATATTAATCATTGTCTCAACCGATTATTGATATTGCTCAAGTGCTTGTTGCATCGTTTTATCCCATTTTTTTTGAGCGTGAATTTGAATATCAACTGGCAAGCTATTGAATTTATCATCATATGTTTTCTCAAAAGCCAAACTCGAATTATCGCTACCTATCGGTAAGAAACCCGTAATAACAGCTTTATCACTTTTGTAAGATATGACTAAAGAAACCTGTGCTGGATCGATTCCATCTGGAATAACACTATATATATAATAGATTTCTACTTGCCCATCTTTATCAATATCGG
>CAZMEH010000956.1:0-8413 GCA_964564885.1 uncultured Saprospiraceae bacterium
GCTGAATGAAGAGTTGAGTATAAAAGAGGATTTGAAGAGTTGAAAAAACAAAAAAAATATTATTCAGCTATTTTTTTTCAAATACTCAAATTATCAAATCGTCAAATCCTCTATTCAACATTCTATGCTGAATAGTTACCTTAATTCTTAAGAATACGCTGCGTATTAATCGCTTCACCATCCATTATTTGCAAATAATACAAACCTTTTGACAAACCTTCTAAATTAACGCTAGTCTGATTTACGCCTGCTTGAATCGACCAATTGATGTTCGATTTCACTTGTCTGCCAAGTGCATCGTATAACGTTAAGACCAAATCATTATTTTTTTCACTTTCAATCGTCAATCTCGCTTGATTTTCAACAGGATTTGGCGCAATACTGATCTCGGTAAAGACCGTATTCAAATTGTCCGTAGAAGTAATGACAGACAACTCACTTATCGTTATATCAAAAGCATTTAAGACACTTCTTTCTACAACATTTGAATTGTAATCCGTAACGAATACCACGAAATGCAGTTTCGTTTCATCATAATTCCCTGGAATATTCAAACTATAAGTTCTTGAATAAGTCATACCCGCTACTGGCGTGTTTGGGATAATTCCTCCATTTCCCCAAGCTGTTGACGGCACACTTCTAGTTACATAACGATGCGCATAATTTTGAATCGGATTGCCTGCACCTTCATAATAATGTCCCGTAGTATTATTAAAATAATTGCTCTGATTATATGCATTTGTTGTTCCGACTAAGCTATCTTCTACTACAAAAACATTGATTCGGTATGCTCCATTTGCAGTAACGGCAGCGGGAAACATCGCCTCAACAGTCAACGATACGGCTCTAGTTGTTGGATTAAACGTTCCATTTGCAGAAACATCTACATCTGCTATTTCAGTCAGTTGACTATTTATATTTGCGCTCCAATCACTACGATTAACCGCAACAACAGATTGATTTGAATATTTAATTCGGTCAATATTTGCTTTTGGTGCGCCATCCGTGAAAGCATCTGCAATAGAGTCAATTTCTGGAAAAAGCATCGGATCTGCGATGAAGCCTGCGTGATGTGAGACCCAAATAATATTAGAATTTCCTTCTGCTATATCAATTAATTTAGCTGTTCCGTCTGGGCAATTTCCACAACCAGAAGAGGTGAATTTTTCTACTAAAACTCGTTTGGTTACTTGCCCTTCTGTGAATTGAACAAGCGAAAAAAATGCTAGGACTAGAATTGTAAAATGCTTCATGATTTCAGCTATTTCGTTATGCTGTTGATAAAATGTTCTTGTCTTCTATTATAATTTTTAGAAAACTAGAAATCTTCTGAGAGAATTCCATTTTATAAACTCCTAAAGGGCTGGAATAGATGCATTGAGTTTACCTTTCTTTTGTCACCCTTCGACAAAAACTAAAAAAGCAGCATTGATAAGATCAATGCTGCTAATGCAAAAAAAATATGTATTGACTAAAACCCTAGTTGTATATGAAACTGATTATAGCCGATATTGTTCACGTAATTTCATTATTTATTGAAAATATTGAAAGTTTCAATAAAAACAATAAAAAAAACGATAATAGAATAATCCATTACCGCTTTAATTCAAATATATTGAAATAATATTTCAATAGTATTTTCTATTCAGCACTTTTTGAGTCCAATACTTCTTTACGAATTTCTTGCGCTAAGTTTTTCAACTCTTGCATTCCTTTCCTTACTCTAGTACCGGCTGCTTTATTTCCTTTCTCGTAAAACTTTACGAAATCTTCTTCTAAAGAAGCGGCTAAATCTTTAACTTGTTCAAATCGATTCATAATTCTTTGATTTTAATTTTTTTCATAAAGAAAAAATTTGAGCAGCCAAGATATTATTTTATCTTAATATTTTATATAAATACAATAAAATGTAAGCTTATTTGACACAAAAAATGATATAAATCTGTTAAAAAGCACCCTAAAACAGTCTTATAGCTAGATTTTTACCTATTTTACCCTCGCAAAAAGGCAAAATTAGATTTTCTATTGATTTAATAAAACAGTATTAATAGCGAATAAAGCGCATTAGCAATTTGTTTACTATCACTAATTTGAGATATTAGTCAACCAGTTAAACGTTATCAAATCTATTTTTGGATATTATTTATATAATAAATGCTTGTAGTGAGAAATCACTACAAGCATTTATTATTACTCAAAACCTGACGTAATTATTGATTATTTATCAATTTCAATAATCATTGCCACAGCGTTTCCACCTTTCATATCGCCTTCAAAAGTGATGTATTCACTTGCTTCAAAGGTTACATTAGCAACTATTTGACCACTAAGTGCGCTATTGACTTTATTAGCAAAACTTCCGCTGCCTTCATTGATTCTTCGCTTGATTTCGTTGTAATCAATTTCTTCCTTAGTGATAAGTACCGCAATTCTATCACGACTTCCAACATCATCTGGCACTAAAGAATAATCCTTAGGAAACAAACGTGTTCCAGTAATTCCACAATAAGGTGAAGATTTTTCGTTATAAGGAAATAGGACATTGCTTACGCCATCCGCTTCTTCATTGAAAATATAAGTATAGCACGCCACATTATTCGTTACTTGAATTTTGAAACGATCTTTAGCCGCAGCTTTTCTAACACTTCTAAAAACATTTCCTTCTACTTTTTGAAGTGCAACAAATTCTTGCTTTTTATAATCCACCAAACCAAAGCTAATTTTCATTTTGCTCGGAGGCGCATCATTATTGCTTCCCATCGGATATAATCCATATGCTTCCCGCACAAACTCTTTGAAATCACCGTACTTCACCCAGCCGACACCTTTGTTGCCCCAAGATTCGCCCCAGCTATTCATAATTTGAAACGCACCACCTGATTTATTATCATCGTAACCGATAACACACATCGCATGTCCACCAAATCCACTTTGCTTATAATCACTACTGGAAGGATTCCAAACATCTTTGTTGTACATACCAGACATAAACGTTCCGCCGACCATCATACCGATGACAACAGGCGCACCTTGTGCTAGGTTCTGCTTAACGGCTAATGAATTGACCGCAGACTTGTTACTATTCATCGAAAGACGATCATAGCCTCTTATACGGAAATTTTCACCTTTGCTTCGTTCTCTTGCATTAGGCTTACGGCTACATGAACCTTCATCATATTCAAATTCTGGCAAAGGTAATCCACCTTCTGAACGCATAGATTTCATCGCTTCATTGATATAAGCACCTTGACAACCTGTTAATGCGATTTGGTTGTATAAGTAAGCAGGACTAAAAGTCGCATCATCTGGACTTTGACCAGTTGCCTTTGCATGAAGAATGGTTCTAGCGGCATAAGCACTTGCCCAACCCACACAAGAGCCTTGACGACCTTGACTAAGTCGTGTCGGTGCATATTCCAACAAAGACACCTTCGTTGGTAACTTATTATTATTTCCAGCCGCTAACGGCTCATAAATCATTGCTTTTTCGTACTCGTCTTTATTTAGGTCTGCACCCATAAATAACGGACTATTTTGACTTTCGCCACCACCGTCGCCGTCGCCTAGTAAGCTAGAGAAATCGCCGCCAGACACAAAATAAAATACTGCCGCAACGATTAATAATCCAATGACTAGTTTTGGCTTTTTAAATAAAAAGAAAAGTACAATTGGAAGGAACTTAGTCAGACCTCCAAGTCCGCCACCGCCACCGCCTTCTCGGCGTTTGTTTTCATTACCACCTTGCCCCTCTGGGTCCTTATCCATGTGAATTGCCATGATTAATCTAATTTATTACTTATAAAAAATAGGTTCAATACTTTTGACTTGATGATAAGCCGATAGTTACATTTATTCAATGAGTTTGTTTAAAACGAATGCTAAAACAAGTTCACTGCCAAGTTACTAAATTGTCAGCTTACATTTATATTTTTAATACTTGAATAATGCAATTCTCTACTATATTTGGATAAACATATATCATAAAGTGCCCTAATTATGATATAACCTTGGTTGAAGATTGGATTAATGACGCTGGAAAGGTTTTGTCAAGGTTACCGTGAACTTGAAATATTTGTGTAGAATTTGAAGTTTGAGGTGCTCGCCAAATAGAAAGACTTAATAAAGTCCATCTTAGATATTTGTCTTTTAGTCTATCCCAATAGCTCGTATCGGGATTTTCCACTGTTCTAACTACTTGAAAAACAACGGGGCAAGCCACCGCTGGATTAAAGAGATGTTTATTTCTGGCAAGAATTGTCAAATAACCATTTAAGTACCAAAATACAAAAGCCAACTTCTATTGATATAGAAGTTGGCTTTTAATACTTTAAAACATACTACTATACATTTTGAAAATGAAAAATCAAAAGATAGGTATAAATTGTTCATTTGTTTATTTCTGACAGCCGTAGGCGATCTCACAGCGAAGCGATCTGTCCTCTGACTTCTAAGTGTATAGTAGTATTATTTTAAAATGAAAATAGACTATTTCTTAACAGTTAATATTTTCAATTTCATTCCTGATCTAAGTTGCTTGTGATGTCTGATTTTATTCCACTTCATCAAATCTTTAACCGTTACGTCACTATATTTTCTTGAAATGTCCCATAAAGTATCACCACGTTTTACAGTATAAAAAATCTCTTCTTTAGCATTCGGAGCTTTAACCGTTTCTTTTGCTTCTTCAACGATTTTCGTAGGAGGAGTAATACTCACTGCATCACTTGGGTCAGCTTGCACACGCTGTGCATAAACTGGTTTTCCGTCTAAATAATAATCAACTACACGATTATCTTTTTCCACAACGGTAGCCATTTCTACTGTTCCAGCATTTTTAGCCGTTTCCACGATTCCGATTGTTTCAGCTGGTTTTTCTTCAATAAGAATAATACCTTCCGCTACAATCATTTCTATTTCTTGCGCATATTCCTGAGGAACACCTGTTCTTGTTCTTAGTGTTTCTGTTCTCGCCGCTGTAGCTACTTTCTCTTTAACTGTTCTTGCGGTTTTCTTTATAGGTTCCGTTACAGCTAACGGAATTTCCTTTTTATTATCCTCCTGAGCCATTACATGTTGCGTATAAACGGGTTGCCCATCAACATAATAAGCGATTTCACGATTTCCCTCTACTGACTTTTCTGCAATCACCTCTTCTATTACAATACGTTCCGTTTGATAAAAAACTAATTTTTGATTGACAAAAAGTAAAGAACCTTTCAGTTTATTCCACTTACGTAATTGACTTACAGATACATTTTTCTTGTTCGCAATTTTTCCTAAATTATCTCCTTTTTGGACAATATAAAGCTTTTCGACTTGCTTGTATTCTACCCTCGTTCCTGAAGTAATAGACGCACCATCAACCGTTGTAGAAGCCAAATAAGCTTGCCCTTCTACTCCTTCTTCGTACATTGGAGCAAAATAAAGTGGTTGTGCATCTGGATTTGCTACACGATAAGCTGGCATTTTTGACATCGGCAAAGTTAATACATAACCAACTTTACTAGCAGGTATAAAGTCTAGTTTATAACTAGGATTCAAAAACTTAACGGTTTTAAAATCTGTATCAGACATTTTAGCAATCTCTCTAAAAGTTGCCTTTTTGTGTATTTTAACATTCTCCGTTACTTGCAAATCATATTCTGGAAATTCAGGATAAATATTATGCAAATGATAATAATTCATCGTATAAGCTACTGCGATAAATGCAGGAACGTAGTTTCTAGTTTCTTTTGGTAAATACTTCATCACAGACCAATAATCACTTTTCCCTGCTTTTCTGACTGCTGAATTTACACGACCTGGTCCGCAGTTATAAGCTGCAATACTCAATGCCCAATCGCCATAAATTTCATATAAATCTTTTAAATAAGTTGCTGCTGCATCGCTTGACATTTGCGGATCACTACGCTCATCTACGTATTTTGAAATACGCAAATTATACTGTTTTCCAGTTCCTTTCATAAACTGCCAAAGTCCTTTTGCACCTGCTGACGAAGTAGCCCTTGGATCGAGTGCAGACTCTACAATAGAAAGATATTTTAAATCTGTTGGAATATGGTGACGCATCAAGGACGTCTCAAAAATAGGAAAGTAAATAGCGCTACGTCCAATAATGGTAGCCGTTGAGCGACGACGACGTTCGGTGTACGCTTTAATATGTGATTTTACGAGGTTGTTAAATCGCATGGGAAAGTTAGTAGAAATTTTTTCTATTCTTTCCTTGAATTGAGCATCAGTCGTTACAGGAATAGAATGATCGCCAGCTTCTTTGCGTTGTTTTGCTTCAAGTGCCTCTAAAGTATAGGTCTTTGTTTCTTGTGCAAATAAAGAGACTCCGCTCGTCAATAGTAGTACAAGCATCAAGTAAGTAAACGACTGTTTCATATTTTTTCTTTATTTGAATCAAATCTAATTGAATAAATGTTTAAGCGTTTAGTGAGTGCTATATTATACAACAAGTTCACGTTCAGCCCTCAAACGCTCTAACTCTCTTACAAAAGTTAATAGTTTATGTTCTTGAAAATCGTTTGCAATTAATTGCACTCCAATAGGAAGCGCATGTTCTGTTGTTTGAATAGGAATAGAAATCGCTGGAACACCAACTAAATTGGCAAATACCGTATAAATATCAGCCAAATAAGTTGAAATAGGATCTTTTTCACTTGCTCCCAAAGTTGGAGGAAAGTTTGGCGTAGTTGGCATTAAGATAAAATCATAATCACCAAAAATTTCATTTTTCTTATCCTTTATCAACTGCCGAACTTGTTGTGCTTTTGTGAAATAAGCGTCATAATAACCTACGCTTAAAACAAATGTGCCTAACATAATCCGTTTTTTCACTTCTTTTCCAAAGCCTTCTGTTCTGGATTTTCTATATAATTCCTCTAAATTTTGAACCTCTTCTGCTCGGTGTCCATATCGAACGCCATCATATCTTGACAAATTAGAAGACGACTCAGCGGTTGTTAGTACGTAATAAGTAGGCACTAAATAATCAATATACTCAAATGATACTTCTTCAACAATATGTCCTTCGCTACGAAGTTGTTCTATAAAATCAAGTGTAGCCGTTCGGATGTTTTCATCAATACCTTCGTGATTGATCGCTTCTGGGAAATAAGCTATTTTCTTTTTACTAAGTGCATCTTTTGATGGTTCGCTGTACTGTTCCACTGTTTTCTCTGAAACCGTACTATCATAATCATCAGCTCCTGCAATCACTTCTAAAATTGAAGCAACATCATCCGACTTTGGTGCAAATATACCAATTTGATCAAAAGAGGAAGCATAAGCTAACAATCCATGCCTTGAAATTCGTCCGTAAGTTGGTTTAAAACCTACAACGCCACACCATGCAGCAGGTTGTCGAACGGAGCCGCCTGTGTCAGAACCCAAAGCTGCTAAACACATATCCGCTTGAACACTAACGGCTGCGCCTCCTGAAGAACCGCCTGGTACTCGTGTTGTGTCTGCTGCGTTTTTTGTTACGCCAAAGTAAGAGGTTTCATTTGTAGAACCCATTGCAAACTCATCGCAATTTGTTCGACCGATGATAATGGCATCTTCGGCTAACAATCTTTCGATTACCGTTGCGCTGAACAAAGATTCAAAACCATCTAGCATTTTAGAACTAGCAGATAGTTTATGATTTTTATAACAAAGAACGTCTTTTATCGAAATGACCAAACCAAATAACTTTCCTAGCTTTTCTGGTGCTTGTTGAAGTTTATCATCTAGCACTTTTGCTTGTGCTAATGCTTCTGCTGTGTAAACTTCGACAAAAGCATTTAGATTTTTATTATCCTGAATATTTTTCAAGTAAAATTTAACCAAATCTTGACACGAAATTTTTCCTTTTCTGACCGTACTTTGTACTTCTTTTAAAGAGCTAAATTTTCTCACTACACGCATTTATTACTGATTAACAACTGGTAATATATTAAATTATTTATACATACAAATTTCATATTCTATTTTACTTCTTTTCTGACAAAAGAAATTAAAAAACAAATTGCCATTAAATATCGCTAAAAAATACAATTAAACTCAACAAATGAAGTATTCCATTTGTCAAATTATATTGTCTTTCTGCTCAATTTAATGACAATTTTTTTATGATTTGCTAATCCTATTTTCTTGCAATTATGCTTTCTCTTCTTCTTTCATACCATCTTTCAGCTCTTTCTCAACTGATGCTCTAGCATGATTAAATTCTTTGATACCTTTACCAATACCTTTCATTAATTCTGGAATTTTTTTACCTCCAAATAATAAAAGAATAGCAAAAAATACTACAATCATTTCTGGTCCTACAAAACTAAATAAGAATATCGTTTCCATAATAATTTTATTTAAATTGATATTCGTAAATCCTATTAAACGTTACGAATTACTATTAATACAATTCAAA
>CAZMEH010000957.1:0-5004 GCA_964564885.1 uncultured Saprospiraceae bacterium
CAAAGCACTTTCAATAAATTCTACAATCGTAAATCCTAATATCGAGTCATATTCCTAGCGGCACGTTGCGAATTCAACCGATTACGATATTTAAAATATAGTTGTTCCGTTGTATCAACGGTTATAGCATCCTTATTTTGATAAATAATAGAATAACTATTATTCGTATGTCGAGTAATGACCACTTGATTTGGAAAATTTTTACCTTTTCTATTAAAAGTAGCTTCATTGCCTTCGTAACTATCTAATCGAAACTTACGAATCTTCTGCGAAGCATCAACTGGACCTTCAAAGAAAATATCTTTTCCACGTTGATAAATACGCATTTGTTCAACAAACGAAGTATCGCCATTAATGACAACGTAACCGCTACCATTCAAACCGTTTTCACCAACAGTCCAACTTTCATAAGAACCACCAATCGAAATATCTCGCCAATCGCCGCTCATCCAATTGAATTGATTGATACTATATTTTTGCTTTTCTGTATCATCACGAGTTGAAGCAGAGCTTTTGTCTTTTCTAGAAGCTGCCTCTTTCTTACGTTTAATAACAGGATTTCCTTGTGAATTTAGACTCGATTCTTCCAATTTAGAAGGTCGATAAATATTCGCATCTACTTTAATTGCCTTATCGCTAAAGTTTTCAAAAGCTAAAACCTCTTCTTCTTCCTCTATCTCTTCTGCTGCAATCTCTTCTTCCACAGGAAAAACCCAATTAGAAGAAGGCGTTTCTACTTTCTTTAATCGTTTCGTGTCTACCTGAACCGTGTCAGCCTGTCCGTTAATGCTTGTTTTAGCATCATTTGTTTTTGCTACTCTAGGGCTATTAACAGGACTTTGACTATTTATTTTACTAGGTTTTTTAGTGAAATAACTAGCTATAGGTTCGGTATCTTTTTTTTGCTTAAAAGATTTTTCTTCTTCTAATTTAGCAAAATCATCTTTATCAGTAGTTTTATATTCTGCTTGTTTTTCTAAAATAGCTACTTCTTTATCGCTTGTATTTTGTTTTTCAGTATTAGTATTTTCTGGTGACTCCGCTTCTGATTTTTGAGCCAGACCATCAAACGTTGGAAAATTATCTAAAAAACCGATAAAGTAAATCATTGCTAAAATACCGATAGAAGCAGCAACCATAGAGGTATAACGATACATGATCTTACGCTTTTGACCACGGCGACGTTCCAGCTTTCGCTCGACTCTGTCCCATGTTCTAAAGGAAGGTGTTTCCTCTAATTGTTCCTCGTTGTCTCGGAAGAGTTTTGAGATATCATCATCTCTATCTTCCAACCATCGCTCATTCATTCTTTATAATTAAATTGTTTTTTAGTTAATTCGTGATTAGTTGATTTGTGATTAGTTTAATTGTTGATTTACAAAACCCTATTTTTGATAATAAAATTATTACAACGAACTAATAACAAATTAACTGATTAACGAATAACTAAAACAATTGAACATTCTATAATATATTTCGACTTGTCCCAATTTCTTGGCGAATTTTCAGGGTTTTTAATTCGTAATTGTTAATTCCTAATTACATCAACCTACTCCAGGATAACGACTTTGCTGTAACATACCTCTTAGCCGTTTTTTTGCTAAAATCAATTGTGATTTTGAGGTATTAATACTAATACCTAAAATCTCCGCTATTTCCCGATGCTTATAACCTTCTACGACGTAGAGATTAAAAACCGTTCGATAACCCGTTGGCAATTTGCTCAATAAGGATAAAATATCTTGTTCTTCGAGTATATCTTGCGCTGTCAATGTTGTTTTAATATCGACGTTGCTCACTTCAATACTTATATTGAAGTTGTGCCTTTTTCTCAATGCCATTAAGGCTTCATTCACAATTATTCGCCTCATCCAACCTTCAAAACTGCCCTTATCTTTAAACATATTGATTTTGGCAAGTACCTTATACATACCTTCAATCAGAATATCCTCAGCGTCCTCTCGGTTTCTCATATAGCGTTTACAGACACCGAACATTTTCGGTGAATAGGTATCAAATAGAATGCGTTGAGCCGTTCTATCTTCTTTTTTGCAACGTTGTATGAGTTCTTTTTCGGTCACTTTTGATTTGGCAATAGGTTTTTGAATGTGTTTGGCTAGATGTATTATCTTCATTCCCAACCAAGATTTTTAATAAAATTTATTATCAAATGAAGAATGAAGATTTTAAATCTGCACTTTAAATATAATAAACTCTATTGTACTATTCAACTGTCTCTCTATTAACCTAGATGTAATTGATTTCGATTTTGGTGTGAAGGGATTAAAAAAAGTATAAATGGACATCTTGTGTTTACTGCTCCTTTACGCTGATGTTGGTGTAAACTAAAAAAGCATGAATGAGAAAATTCCCATTCATGCTTTTTTTATCGCTAATATTTATACAAACGAACCGCCGAAAAAATCGGGATGTAAACACAAAATATCTATTTTTTAATACCTGAATTTCTTCACGGTATCAACAAAAACCTTCACATTTTCAAGTGGCGTATCTGGATAAACACCGTGACCTAAATTACAAATGTGATTGCCACCGAATTGTTTTAACATATCGATAGTTGTCGCCTGAATATCTTCTGGATGACCATAAAGTTGGCAAGGGTCAAGATTTCCTTGTAATACTTTACTATCAAGAATCTTCTTGGTTTGCTGAATATCCATATTCCAATCTACACCAACGACATTACAATTTAATGTATTGATGTTTTCTAATGCGAAATATGCGCCTTTAGCAAAAACCGTTTTTGGAACTTCGTCGATAGCGTCGCAAATTTGGCGAGTATATGGTAAAGCAAATTCTTCGTAATGTTTCTTTGTCAAAATACCTGCCCACGAGTCAAATATTTGAACCAAATCAACACCTGCGCTGATTTTAGTTTTTAAATAAGCAATCGTAGCATCCGTGATTTTTTGAAGCAACTTGTGCGAAAGCTCAGGATTTTGATATAACATTTTCTTTGGCTTAGAAAATGTTTTACTACCAGAACCTTCAATCATATATGCAAAAATCGTCCAAGGTGCGCCAGAAAAACCAATTAATGGAACACGACCTTTCAATTCTTTCTTTGTTAAAGCAACTGCATCGTAAACATATTTCAGTTCATTCGCAGCATTTTGACCAGTGATTAGTTTATCGACATCCGACATTTGCGTTATCGTCTTCGGAAACCAAGGTCCTTTTCCTTTAATCATTTCATACGTCAAACCCATTGCTTCGGGAATAACTAAAATGTCTGAAAAGATGATTGCGGCATCAACACCAAGCTCATCAACTGGCTGAATGGTAACTTCGCAAGCTAATTCTGGTGTTTCAACTAATTCTTTGAAACCTGACAATGTAGATCGTAAAGCACGATATTGAGGTAAAATTCGACCTGCTTGACGCATTAACCAAACTGGTGGTCTTTCTGTCTTTTCTCCTCTGGCTGCTCTTAAAAATAAGTCGTTCTGTAATTCCATCTATAAAGTTCAATTAGCTTTTAGTCTTATGTATAATTGTGGCAATCCAATAATTACATGCAATAGTACTATTTATACTAATAGTTTGCAAATTGCGACAATGCTATTTATGTAATATTATTGTAATGAATGTGTTAAGGAACGTGTAAGTTCTAAATTAAAAATTATCCTAATATGTGTTTTGTTAACAAATTTCAATCCAATGAAAGAACAAATAAAAGAAATCTATTATTTATTCTACTTATTGAACTTGTTTAAAACTCACTACTAATCCCTTGACAAATCATCCCGAGTGCTATCGGGATGGTCTTGAAAATCAAGCGTTTATTAATAGTTTTAGTATGAGTTCTTAAACAAGTTCATTATCAATATGTTTCGTTGAGCCGATTGTTTTATTTTGGAAATAATGGATTCGTATATAATATAAGCTATTGTGTCTGTATTTTAAATGAAATAATTTTGAAGTAATTATATTAAAATTTTACAACATGAATATTTGTCTGACTTCTCCTGATACCTATTAGGAGTGAATGAAATGAACGGTCTGACTTCTGATTTTAAATCAATTTAAAATGAAATATTTTACGCTTTTTATATTGGGATTAATGGCATTGACCATTCAAGCACAGGATTTTGATAAGACTAAAATGGATAAACTATTTTCGTCAATAGAGGGAGATAATAAAGGAATGGGCAGCATTTCTATTTTCAAAGATGGAAAGGAAGTATATCAGCATACGATTGGTTTTGCGAATATTCAAGATAGTTTGAAAGCAGAATCAGAAACGGTTTACCGTGTTGGCTCGATTTCAAAGACGTTTACGGCGTCTATTATCATGCAAATGGTAGATGAAGGGAAATTGACTTTGGATACAAAATTGAATAAATATTTTCCAGATGTGCCGAACGCTGCAAGTATTACAATAGAGCAAATGTTGCGACATAGAAGTGGTTTGTTCAACTTTACAAGTAAAGAAGATTACTTGCAATGGGCTGAAAAACCGTTGACCAAAGAAGAAATTTTAGCAAAGATTAAAGAAAACGGGACATCATTTGATCCAAATGAAAAAACGGAATACTCTAATACAAATTATGTGTTGTTAGCTTATATTGCCGAAAAAATTGATAGAAAAGATTTTACAAAAATTCTAAAAAAGCGAATCACAAAGCCTTTGCGTTTGAAGCACACAAAATATGGCGGAAAGATAAGTAATAAAGATGGCGAAGCATTGTCTTATAATATGAGGAAGGAATGGGAAATTGCTTCGGAAACAGATATGAGTATTCCTTCTGGCGCTGGTGCAGTCGTTTCTACATCAACGGATTTAAACACTTTTTATCATGCTTTGATGAATGGGAAAGTGGTGTCTGAAAAATCATTGAAACTGATGCAAACCATGGTTGATGGTTTTGGAATGGGTTTGTTTCAAATTCCATTTGATGACAAAAAAGCGTTAGGTCACAATGGTGGAATTGATGGTTTTCAGTCGATGTCTGCTTATTTTGGAAAAGATAAAGTTAATAT
>CAZMEH010000958.1:0-2345 GCA_964564885.1 uncultured Saprospiraceae bacterium
CTCTATTTTACGCTTATTAAATAAATTATATTACTATACGTTTTAGAGAAGAGAGAAGAGAAAAGATGTGAAAAATAAAACTTCTAAGTACTTCGACATAGTGAATCGACACTTTTAAAACTATCTAAGTTATTTTTGATTACCTACTTAATTCATTTGATTATCAATGAAAAAATCTCTTTTCTCTGTTCTAAAAAATGTACAGTAGTATTTAAAAAAATATCAAGAAAATAAAATATTTATGCATTCTAATAAAATAAGAATCAGCCCAAACGGCTTAGAATTGTCAAGAATAGTCGCTGGCGTGTGGAAATGGGGCGTGTGGGGCTGGAAAATGTCTGACCAAGAACATTTGGAACTTATTGAAAAATGTATCGAATATGGTGTGACTACTTTCGACCATGCAGATATTTACGGTCATTATACATCGGAAAGCGACTTCGGAAGAGCATTGAAACTCCATCCAAATTTGAGAGAAAAAATGCAACTAGTCACCAAATGTAGTATTAAACTAACTACGCCAAATCGACCAACTCACAGCCTTAAATCATACGATACAAGCAAAGAACACATCATTTGGTCTGCTGAAAATTCGTTAAAAGAATTGAATACAGATAGGATTGATTTGATGTTAATTCATCGCCCTAGCCCGTTGATGAATGCGGATGAAATCGCAGAAGCGTTTAATCAGTTGAAAAAAGATGGAAAGGTTTTGCATTTCGGTGTTTCCAATTTTACACGTTCACAGTTTGAGTTATTAAATAGTAGAATTGAATTGGCGACTAATCAAATCGAACTTCATTTGATGCATCCAGAACCATTCCTTGATGGGACACTCGACCAATGTCAACAGCATAGAATTTCGCCAATGGCTTGGTCTCCATTGTCTAGCGGTCGTATTTTTAGTGATTTAGATGATGAGCAAGTACAACGTGTCAGAAAGGCAGCAGCGCCATTATTAGAAAAATATGATATAAAACTCGACCAATTATTGATTGCTTGGCTATTGAAACATCCAAGTAATATTTTACCAATATTGGGCACAGCACGCCATGAGAGAGTTTTGAATGCGATTGAAGCATTGAAAATTGAATTGACTAGAGAGGAATGGTTTGTACTTTGGGAAGCTGCACAAGGGCAAGAGGTACCGTAGCTGATTGGAGGTTTTAGATTTACGATTTTAAATTTATTTCACTACTTTCAATCTAAAATCGTAAATCTAAATTCTAAGATATATTTATTCCTGTCCTTGTTCGTCTTGTTCCTCCTGCTGCTCTTCTTCTTGATTCAAATACAAGCCATCTTTCTCAATACGAATGGTTTTAGTTCTATATAAACCGCCGATTGCTTTTTTGAAATTCTTTTTACTCATTCCAAACAAATCATAAATTTGCTCTGGCGCACTTTTGTCTGTAATAGGTAAAAAACCTTCTTTTAATCTTAATAAATCTAAGACTTTTCGAGTATTTGGCTCAATACTTTCTTTGAAACCTTGTCTTTGTAAAGCGATATCAATTTTTCCATCCTCTCTAACCTTTTTAATGAAACCGTTCATCGTCTCACCAATTTTAATTGGCTTGAAAATTTCGTTTTCATAAAGCATTCCAGAAGTTGTACCATTGATAATCACATTATAACCCATTGGCGTTCTTCTTGAAATCATCATTTTTGCCCTACGACCTTCTTTGAAGTTTTCTGCTGTATGTTCTAAATATTTATCATATTTTGAAGTAGCAGCGATACGTTCAGAATCATCATCTAGATAAAGATAAACAACATAACTACGTCCAGCTTTCATTTTTTCACGCTGCTCTCGAAACGGAACAAACAAGTGTTTAGAGTAAATGCCCCATTCCATGAACGCACCATATTCTGTTATCTCGACAACTTCAAGACAGGCAAATTCACCAACAATTGCTTTCGGTGTAATCGTCGTAGCAATGATTCTATCTTCCGAGTCAGTGTATATGAAAACCTTGATTTCATCATCTGTCTCCAATCCTTCTGGCACTTGTCGAATCGGTAATAGTATCTCACCAAATGGTCCACCATCTAAATAGAAACCAAAATCTAGCTCTTTTACAACAGTTAATGTTGCGTATTTTCCTATTTCTAAAATCATATATTCATTTTTTCTGATATGCTGCTACCAGAAATAAAAAGATGTTGTAAATTCACATTTCTTAGTATTTGTTATTCCTAAAATTCAGGTAAATAATCAATACTAACATTTAGTAATGAAATACAAATAGCTTGCACAATCTTGCAAATTTATTGATATTTCACCACTAAAGCATCAAAAATAAGAACATTACTCAAATTCTTAATTTTTAATTCTCAAAATA
>CAZMEH010000959.1:0-1940 GCA_964564885.1 uncultured Saprospiraceae bacterium
GAGTTTCTGTTTTTTCTACTAAAGCCAATAAATTTTGATGTTCCTTTGAGGTGAGTTGTTCTTTTTTTAATTTGACTTGAAGTTCATCGTAATGACGTTGTTCGATTTCAGGGAAAGGTTGATAAATAATATCTAAGAGTTCTAACTCTTTATTCGATACAGTATTTTTTTTCCTAGCTAAAATCAAACTCATTTCACGTAAGAAGGCTTCTAAATCAGAAATTTCCATTTGAGAAACACCATTGACTAGTTCCGAAAAATCTACTTTAACGTTTTTTTTACCAAGTTTTATCGTTGTCATATTAAAACAGCTTTTAGACAAATTTAACCTTTATTTATATAAAAGGCAAGTGCCATTTTATATAAATAATTCAAAAATTTAAACTTCATTTTCTCAAAATCTCACTTCTCTTTCTTAATTTAGATGCTCGAAAACTAACCAAACCAGCATGAACCAATTAATCAAAACAGCCTTAGCCATTTGTATTTGTAGCTTCCTGCAAATACAAATATTCGCTCAATCGACCGCTACTCGGAATATTTCGGGTATTGTCAAGAATGCCGATTCTGGTGAGCGTTTACCATTTGCAGACATCGTTATCAAAGGAGTAAATCAAGGAACAAGTACGAACGTTGATGGTTACTTTTCCTTGTTTAATGTACCGACCGATTCCTTTCGATTAGAAATAATGTACGTCGGATTTCAATCAACAGAACGATTAATAGAAGTAGGAAATGATGACATTCAAGACTTAGAAATTGGATTGTCCTCTGGTGTATCATTAACTGAACTAACAATTAACGCCAATTCATTTAAAATAATGAATGCGAGCGAGGGCGTTAGCTCCGTACGAATTTCACCAGCTCAATTAGCCTTATTGCCAAACGTCGGTGAAGTTGATATTTTTCGTTCCTTGCAACTGTTACCAGGAATTAGCGCAAGCAATGAAAGTTCATCGGGTTTGTACATTCGAGGCGGAACACCTGACCAGAATTTGGTCTTATTTGACGGAATGACCGTTTATAATGTTGATCACTTCTTTGGTTTTTTTAGCGCATTCAATGCAGATGCAATTAAAGATGTACAACTATTCAAAGGTGCATTTCCCGCAAAATACGGTGGTAGATTGTCTGGTGTAGTCGATTTGACAGGTAAAACAGGAAGCATTGATGAGTTTCATGCAGACATTGGGTTGAACTTATTGAGTTCAAAAGCAAGCGTTCAAATTCCTCTCTTCAACAAAGGTTCTTTGCTCATTAGCGGTCGTCGTTCTTATACGGATATTATTCGCAGTGGCGTTTACAATAAGATTTTTGATGTATTTACACAAGGTGGAGAACCGAACGTACCTGATGGTTTAGATTTGACTATTTCAACAGTTGAACCAGATTTTTATTTCTATGATTTTAATACAAAACTAAGTTTTCAGCCAACGAAGAAAGATGTCATTTCATTGAGTTTTTATAGCGGAAAAGATAATCTCGTAGAGGAAAATGATGTTGTAGTTGATATTCCATTTGGTGGAAATATTCCAGACAGGCGATTGGATTTAGATATTGATGAATTGACAAACTGGGGCAATCGTGGAACGAGTTTAAAATGGTCAAGGCAATGGAATCCAAAATGGTACACGAATGTTTTATTCGCTTCTTCCAATTATTTTAGTGTCTATGATAGGAGGATAGGAGTGGAGTTTGGTATTCCGTCGCTGGATAGTATTCAGTTCGCTTCTCAATTGTCAACTTTTGAAGATAACAATGTTCGAGATTTGACTTTCCGCTTTGACAATGAACTTCAATTAAATGATAAACATAAACTAGAATTTGGAGTCTTTGCAAGCCGTGTCAATCTCGATTATATTTTGATTAGAGATGATACGCTAGGTATTTTGGATCAAGTGCAGGAAGCAGATAATTTGGCAGTTTATCTGGAAGAGAAT
>CAZMEH010000960.1:0-1527 GCA_964564885.1 uncultured Saprospiraceae bacterium
TTCTATTTTACAATCTTCATAATAAAGGTTTGGTGTTATGGTTATTGATAGTTTAAAAATGTGTATTTGAAAACGGCTCGTTATGGTTTTCAGTCTAATGTCGTCAACTTGGCCACCGAGGTTTCCACCGAGAAGTCGGGGCAAGCGTGGCAGGCTGTGTAAGCATTACTCATTTGATGACTTTAAGTCACCAAATGAGTGTTTTGTGCTTAAAAGAAGATTTACAGTTCAAACATAAGAAGCATTCTTGAAATGGCTCCTATCTAAAGTGTGGAATTTCAACAATGAATTAACGCTAAGTTGACGACATTAGGTTTTCAGTCGTAATGAGCCGTTTTGTATTGATGCGAGCGAGGGATTGAAAAGATTATTCTTTGCACGTTCCTAAGTATTTTGTTTACTTTGCAAATTGGGACTTGGACAAAAAATACATTGCTAAGATTCCACTGATGGAAGAATGTAAAGAACAAAAAATATGCAAATGAAAAAGTATATCTATATGTATAGATATGATAATACTGAAAGTGAGTTATGCAAGCTCGAATCGAGATATATTTTTAATCAGGAAGAAAAGAATAGATTGCTTTTTTCTGATGTAAAAGTAGCCCCTTCAAGTAGTGCTTTTATTAAAAAAAGATTGGATATTGTTTCATTTTCTGAAGATTATGCTACGCTAATCAATAACATCAAAAAAGAAAACATATGTATTGAAGGCTTTAAAGTAGAATATTTAGTTTTTGATGGTGATACAACGGAGTATCCTGAACGGCTTAAAAAATTAAAGGATATAGGCTTTAGTATTGAAGGTGATCCTGATTATTATAGCCCAACTATAACTTATGGGTTATGGTATTACGAAGGATTTTGGTGTTTTGGTATTGCGATTAAAAATGAGTTCGCTTGGTACAAACACAAACAAAAACCGTATTCATACAGCAACTCAATAAGTATGAATATTGCAAAAGCGTTGGTTAATATTGCAGCAAAGGCAAACAAAGAGAGTAAGCTGCTAGATGTATGTTGTGGTGTTGGCACCATAATGTTAGAAGCTTGTTTTTCAGGAAATAATATTGAGGGTTGTGACATTAACGAGAAGATATGTAATAATGCTCAAGAAAATATTTCTCACTTCAACTATACTGCAAACGTATATCACTCCGATATAAAGAATATTAGCAAAAAGTATGATGCTGCCATTATTGACCTCCCTTATAATCTGTTTAGTAATGCAACTGATAATGATATCTTACATATTATTGAGTCTACAGCAGCAATCACAGATCGCATAGTAATTGTATCAATATCAGACATTACAAACTTAATCAGTAATACAGGTTTTAGAATATCAGATTATTGCACCGTTAGTAAAAGCGGAAAAAGAAAGTTCACTAGAAAAATATGGGTTTGTGAAAAGGTTAAATAGGTTTGGATGAAATATATTTAAATTATCGGATTATTTTCCTGATTATTTTATTTGGTAATTTTCAATAAGATATAAGACACAATTAATATTACGACTCTCAGCAG
>CAZMEH010000961.1:0-2455 GCA_964564885.1 uncultured Saprospiraceae bacterium
GAAATAGATATTAGAAAGAATAGCATTAAAAATGTAATTAATGTTCTCATATCGATATAGTTGTGTTGTGGTTTTTACTTTTTAAATCAAATAAGGCTCAAAGCTACTGTTTATTGCTGTAAAATACAAGAAAGCAATGTTAAATTAATAACATTGCTTTCTTAAGGATAAACAAAAAAAGGTGAAATCTCAATTAAGAGATTTCACCTTTTCTAATTACAAAGATTGTAATCCGAAATATTATCCACCAAAGTCATCAAAAGCAATATTCTCTTCTGGAACACCTAAGTCATCCAAAGTACGAATAACAGATTGATTCATCATCGGAGGACCACAGAAGTAATATTCAATTTCTTCTGGCTCTTCGTGACCTTTCAAGTATTCTTCATAACAAACTTGCATAACGTACCCTTTGAAACCTTCAGCACTGTCGTCATGGATATCCTTTTTTACGGTCCAGTTATCTTCTGGAAAAGGATTATCTAATACAACGTGAAACTTGAAGTTCGGATATTCTTTTTCAATTGCTCTGAACTGGTCGATGTAGAATAACTCTCTACGAGTACGACCACCATACCAAAAAGAAACTTTTCTATCCGTTGTTTTCAATGTATGGAACAAGTGAAACAAGTGAGAACGCAAAGGCGCCATACCTGCACCACCACCGATGTAAACCATTTCTTTCTTAGACGGTTTGATGAAAAACTCACCAAAAGGTCCGGAGATAGAAACTTTATCACCTGGCTTCTGACCAAATACATAAGAAGAACAAACACCTGGGTTAACATCCATGAAACCACCTTTCACTCTGTCGAATGGAGGAGTTGCGATACGAATGTTCAACATCACGATGTCGCCTTCTGCTGGGTGATTTGCCATTGAATACGCACGGAATTGCTCCTCGTCGTTTTTCATAGTCAAATCCCACATATTGAACTTGTCCCAATCTTCACGATATTCTGATTGAACAGAAATATCGTTTTTGAAATCGACAGTCACTTTAGGTACATCAATCTGAACATAACCGCCAGATTCGAAGTGTAAAGTTTCACCTTCTGGTAATTTTACTACAAATTCTTTAATGAACGTAGCAACATTATCATTAGAAACAACTTCACATTCCCATTTCTTGATACCGAAAATTTCTTCGTCAACACGGATATCCATGTCAGCACGAACTTTCACTTGACAAGCCAAACGCCAGTTATCAGCAGCTTGACGACGTGTTAAGTGATTCATTTCAGTAGGCAAAACATCACCACCGCCATCATCAACTTGACATAAGCACATGGCACAAGTACCACCACCACCACAAGCAGATGGTAAGAAGATACTTTTTTCAGAAAGTACGCTTAAAAGAGATGAACCGGGAGAAGCCATAAGTGGATTTTCCGAATCTCCATTAATTATAATTTTTACCTCGCCCTGTGGAACAAGTTGTTTTCTGGCGTAGATTAAGCCGACAGCCAATACCGTAATAACGGCTGTGAATACTAAGACTGCAAATAAAATTTCCATCCTTTGTTTTTAAAAACGAATTCTAAACTAGGAACACACTACTTATGCATTCTTAGTTTTTAATTCGTAATTCTTAATTCAAACTATTTCCCTGCTGATAAAGCTGCTGGATCGATACCCATCAAACTCATGAATGCCATACCCATTAGACCAGTTAAGATAAATGCAATACCTAAACCTCTTAATGCTGGAGGAACATTTGAATAACGTAGTTTCTCACGAATAGCAGCAATTGCCAAGATAGCTAAGAACCAACCAAAACCGCCACCTAACCCGAATGCAACAGATTGAGTGAAGTTATATTCACGAGATACCATAAATAGAGAACCACCTAAAATGGCGCAGTTTACAGTAATCAATGGTAAGAAAATACCAAGTGATGAATATAGGGATGGTGAAAATTTCTCAATTATCATTTCCACTAACTGCACCATTGAGGCAATTACAGCAATGAAAATAATAAATCGTAAGAACGTTAAGTCAGTCGCTAAAAGACCTCCTTCGTTTAATAAATATTCGTTGATTATCCAGTTAATTGGCATCGTAATACCTAAAACGAAGATAACCGCTAGACCTAAACCAACTGCTGTTTTTACAGTTTTAGATACTGCTAAATATGAACACATACCTAGGAAGTAAGCCAAAACCATATTTTCAACGAAAGCGGATTTAATAAAAATACTTATTGGATCCATTTTTATCTATTTTACAAACATATAAGGTTTTAACGCCTTATATGTTTAAATTTCATTAAAGATTTTTACGAAATATCAACTAACTTCGAGTTGTAGCTACGTTGTATCCAAATAATTATACCAATTATAAACATGGCTGCTGCTGGTAAAACCATCAAGTTATTCGGAGAATACCAAGCAAACATAGAACCTTGTGCGGTTGTATTAATGAAAAACTCACTCGTGTTACCAATTATTTTGAT
>CAZMEH010000962.1:0-5051 GCA_964564885.1 uncultured Saprospiraceae bacterium
AAAAAAAATCAATTTTTTTTGTTGATATATACAGATGTTTAATACATTGCAATGCTTAGACCTTGATAAGTTTTTGAAAAACTACGGTATGCACCTATTTTTTATTTGCTTGATTTTCAAAACTTTGTGCAGGTTCATAACTAAGAATATACATTCTTAGTTACCTTGTAAAGCCATTTTTATAATGCTTTACAAATACTATAAAATGTATAATTATCATATTTTAATACTTGTGTCCATACGGTAGGTTTCAGAAAACTACAAGGTCTAGATTTCTGAAAAATTAGAATAATTTTATATTTAAACCATCATTTTATCGCCAGTGATTACCTCGTTGTCAATTGTCTCGTTTTCCATTATAAATTAAAAACCAACTTAAATATTCGGTTTACGAAACAACAAACCTTGCTTGAGATATTCTATAAAATTAATATTCTTATATTCTAACAGCTTATCAGAAACTGCATTAAAATTCTGGTACAAATCTTCTAATTCATACAAATGCGCTTTCATTTCCTTGACCGTATTATTTGTATTTCTAATAGCATTTTCTTGCTGTGGCAATATTTCTGTAAATAATTTATCCTTTGCAGCCTCTGTCTTTGTTGTAATCTCTTCAATATCAGACTTTAGCTGATTATATGCTTTTTCACAAGCACCCTTCGCACTATCATGCCATTTATCAAAACCATTAGAAATTTCGTCTTTTTGTTTTTCAAACTGTTCACTAGCAACTATCAATTGTTCTTTCAATTGCTCCAAACTATTTTTATAATCTTCCTCTTCTGATGTTTCGTTCAAATGCTTTTCAATCCATTTAACCTTTCCATCCAAAGACAAAAAATTAGTTTCCTTAACTAAAGTCAAATCAATATCCTTAGTCAGTTCCTTTTCTAATTTTTTTATTTTTTCCAGTTCTTTTTCGTTCAAATTCAAGACATCTCTATCCAATCCTGCCATCAGTCTATGATAACGACTCACCTTTTCATCAATCAAAACTCGCTCTTTTTGCAAAACCTTATCTTGCTCGACGTAGAATCTATTTTGCAAATCTTGTTCTGTCAATGGTACGTTTTGGGATTTCCGAATCAATCCATTAACTGTCTTGCGAAGTGTTCTTTTTTCTTGTGCAAATTTCTTTTTAGCTTCTTGAATCTGATTTTTTTCTTTAATAATATTTAAACTATAATAATCAACTATTGCAACCAACGAACCCGTCAATCCAATCGTAATTATTTGAAAAAACGTAATCCAAGTCATCGGCATATTTCGACCAAAGATCCAAAACAGAATAAACAACAAGGTCAAAAGCATTCCAATCCTTACCGTTTTAAAGTTTGTACCTAACTTAATAAACTTAACTCGATTTGGCGGTTGATGGAACAGCGCAGGCATTTGCATAGAAGCATTCAAAGGCGATAACGACAGCGGAAGCGTATAATTTATAGCTTTCATCGGCAATAGCGCAGACGGTAATTTCCGAAGATTAATCAACGGCGGACGAGGCGTTGTGCCCCAGCACCATTCATTTGCCGATGGTCTATCGTAAGTATTTTGATGTCCGTAATCGAAGCAACGAACAAAGAGGTTTTGAATACGGATCGGTAATTTATAAAATGCCTGATGCGGCGGCGGAACAACCGCAAAATTATGTCTCTTCGCTGGACTATGAACGAATTGACCGTGTTTTATTTTGTCTTGAAGGTTGACATATTTATCAAATGGCGGTTTTCCTGTTCCTGCATATGGATGAATTCCAAACAGCATTTTATAGAAAATAACCGCTAAACCAAACCTATCCCAAGTTTCAAAAATAGTATGTTTCCCTGGTTTTGCTTCATCATTAAAATACTCTGGCGGAGAAAATTCTAACGTAGCCACCCGAGCAGGATATTTCATTTGTCCTTCTTCCGTGACTTGCACCGAATCTATATCAACAATCGAAATCAAACCATTTAGATTGATAATGATATTGTCTGGTTTCAAATCGACCAGTACGTATTTTTGTGTTTTATGAATTTGATAAACCGCCGCAGCAATATTAAAACAGACCTTTAATCGAAGTTTAGCAGCTCCTCGTTCACCCAAAGCAAACTTACTCCACTTGTTTCGATAACGCTTAGGAAGTTTTTGAGTACAAAGAATTTCAAGTTTTGCGCCTTCTGCAAATGGCATCAAAAAACCTGCAAACTGTCCATCTTCTAGCACACTATCTTTTACCCAAATAATGGATTGATGCCCACTTTTATTGACAATGCCTGGCGGATTTTGGATGAGGTATTGAATTTTTGTCGCTTGCTTCTTCGTTCTTTTACCTTGAAAATATAGCTTAACTACAAATTGACGATAAGCCGACGGACTAACAACACGAAATAATTCACCCTCGCCACCAGCAGCAAAAGGCTTCTTATCTAATTGAATGGTCTGTTTACTATTTCCTAGTGTTACTTTTTTGGGCATCTTTTTAAGTATTAGGTAGTAGGTGTTAAGTAGTAGGTCATAAATACTGCATAACAATAATAAGCATTTTCAAACAAATATTTAGATACAGCTTTCGACCTAATACTTAACACTTACTACTTAATAAAGCACCTATTTAAATACAACATCTAATGCTGCTTTCATTTTAACGGCTGCTTCTTCCATATCTGCTTCGGTGTGCGCCGCAGAAACGAAACCAACTTCATAGCCAGAAGGTCCTAAATAAACACCACTTTCTAATAATTCATGGTGCAAAATTTTGAATTTCGACATACTTGCGGGATCGATTTCGTCCGCTCTTGTAATTCTGTCCGTCGTAAAAGCAATCCAAAAAATAGAGCCGATACTAGAAATTGATATTTCGTAACCTTTCTCTTTGCAATACGCTAGAATACCTTGAACGAATTTCTCCGTCTTTGCCGCAAGATTTTCGTAAAAGTTTGGTGCAAGCAATTGACGAATTGCCGCAATACCAGCAGACATTGCCACAGGATTTGCAGAAAGCGTTCCAGCTTGATATACATCACCATCAGGTGCAATATGTGCCATAATTTCTTTACTCGCACCATAAGCACCAACAGGCATTCCACCACCGATAATTTTACCGTAAGTAATAATATCAGGCTGAATATCGTAATATCCTGCTGCTCCTTCAAAACCAACCCTGAAACCAGAAATTACTTCATCAAAAATCAATAAAACACCATGTGTGTAGCATTTTATACGCAAGCAATTTAAGAACTCACGGTCTTGCAACAACAAACCATTGTTCGCAGGGACCGGCTCAATGATAACACAAGCGATATCACCAGCATGTTTTGACAGACAATCTTCCAATGCTTCACGGTCATTCAATGGAATTACCAATGTTTCTTTTGCGAATGCCTCTGGTATTCCTGCCGAAGTACTGACGCCAAAAGTTGCCAATCCAGAACCAGCTTTCACTAGCAAACTATCAACATGTCCATGATAACAACCATCAAATTTGATAATCTTGCTTTTTCCTGTTACACCTCTTGCCAATCGAATCGCTGACATCACGGCTTCTGTTCCAGAACTCACAAAACGCATTTTTTCAATATACCGATTGTTATCTAAAATCAGTTTACCAATCTCATTACCCAATCGAGTCGGCGTACCAAAAGAAGTTCCTTTAGCAACCGTTTCAATAACAAATTCTCTAATTGCGTCGTTGTTGTGTCCTAAAATTAACGGGCCCCAAGAACAACAAAAATCTATAAATTCATTATCATCTTCATCAATAAAGCGTGCGCCCTGCCCTTCTTTCACAAACAAAGGCGGTCCAGAAACGGACTTAAATGCACGAACAGGTGAGTTAACTCCTCCTGGGAAATATTGTTTTGCTTCTTCAAATAGCTTGGCAGATTCAGTTCTTTTCATCTTTTTAAATATGTATTAGATATCGGATACATTCAAAAAACCCGACACATTGTTTCCTACTATACTTGCAAAAGTAACAAACCAACTTTCGGATAGTTGATTCTAATGTTGTTCTATTGTCAAAATGATAGATATTTTTATTTGTTATAAATAAGGATAGCTAAAGTTTTAATAAATTTAGGGATATGTAATAAAAGTCATTCAATAAATCGAATCAGTGCTATTTTTTGATCATTTATCAACAGTCAAAATCATTTATTTTAATTTATTTTAAAAAAAAGACGCATAGTGTTTGCTTTTTTCAAATCAATTACTATCTTTGCATCGCTCTACTGAAAAAGGCAATAGTTTTAAATAAATAAATTGCTTTAGTTGAACTTTTTTATTCATAGAAAAGTTAATATAGTAGACATCAAAAGTCTCCATAGCTCAGTTGGTTAGAGCATCTGACTGTTAATCAGAGGGTCCAAGGTTCGAGTCCTTGTGGGGACGCAAAAGACAAGCCATTCAAGAAATTGAATGGCTTTTTTGTTTTATATGCTCCATTAAGAAATACTCGTTAAGCAAATCGCTATTTTGATTTAATATCAACTCCTCAAATACTTCATAACTTTACATTCCTTACTCAACAAACTTCATAAATACTCTATAAACTTGTAATACACTTTTGTCAAAAAAGAAATAATTTGAATTACTATCAAGTATATATTCAACACCAAAAATTAGTAACTTACTCTTAAAACATAACATTTGAAGTATTTCAAATAGTCATATTTTTCTTATATTTAAATTATTGCTCGTCGGAATCTATGATTTAAAGACAGATTTCGACGACCAATAATTCAAAACAGGAAAAATGGCAACTAAATTAATTGGAAGATAGGAAGAGGTTTCAATATTAAAAGAAGTATTAGCTGCTAACGAAGCGGAAATGATTTCCGTAATAGGACGACGAAGAGTTGGGAAAACTTTTTTGATACAAGAAGTCTATAAAATCATATCACTTTTGAAATATCTGGTATTAAAAACGCTGACAGGCAAGAACAAATCCGAAACTTCAAGGAACGTTTAATAGAATTCTTTCCAAATGTAGCTATTCCAGATTTAAATGATTGGTTAGATGCTTTTTTCTTGTTGGTTAGATTACTTAGAGAACAAAAAACAACAAA
>CAZMEH010000963.1:0-6126 GCA_964564885.1 uncultured Saprospiraceae bacterium
TATCGAGCAGCGCAAAGAGGTTTTATTGATGAAGTGATTTATCCAAAGGATACCCGACGAAAATTAATTAAAGCTTATGCGATGTTGGAAAATAAAGTAGTGAAATTACCTAAAAAGAAACATGGAAATATTCCATTGTAGTCATTGGTGATTTTTTATATTGATTACTCAGTTTTCGCCTAATGAGATTAGTTACCATGTGTTTTACAGGCTGGACGAGAATAAATATTTTGGGTTAAAACCTACCTGTCAGACGACTTTAAGTCGTCTGACAGGTCAATTTATTTAATTTCCGTCTAACCTGTAAATTACATGATTATTTCAACACATTATTCGTGGCAATAGATAAATTTAAAGTAAGAATTACTATATTATATTAAACCATTTTAGAAAAGATTTTTTACACATAAACAACCATTTTTTAGAAATACATGATTGATAATTAATTATAAATGTTTGGTCTACCCTAATAGAACTAATCGCCAATAATTAATCATCAATCCACTAATTAAAACAACCATGGATTTTACATTATCAGAAGAACAAATCATGATTCGAGATGCCGCTCGGGAGTTTGCTCAAAGTGAGTTAAAACCTGGCGTCATCGAAAGAGACAGCACTCAAAACTATCCTACAGAGCAAGTTAAGGCAATGGGAGAATTGGGTTTTATGGGAATTAATACAGCGGAGAAATACGGAGGTTCTGAATTGGATTCTGTTTCTTATGCTTTAATTGTTGAAGAATTATCAAAAGTAGATAACTCTTGTTCGGTTATTGTTTCAGCTCAAAATTCATTAGCAATTTGGGGCATTGAAAAATATGGAACAGAAGAACAAAAGCAAAAATACTTACCGGGTTTAGCATCTGGTGAAGTGATTGGCGCATTTTGTTTGTCAGAGCCAGAAGCAGGAAGTGATGCGACAAGTCAGCGTACTTTAGCAGAAGACAAAGGCGATTATTACTTGGTTAATGGTACAAAAAACTGGATTACGAATGGTAAGAAAGCAGGCGTTTACGTCGTGATTGCTCAAACTTATCCAGAAAAACGCCATAGAGGAATCAATGCTTTAATCATCGAATCTAGTTTGGAAGGCGTAAGCACAGGCGCGAAAGAAGATAAGCTAGGTATTCGTTCTTCTGACACTTCATCGGTGATGTTTCAAGATGTCAAAGTACCAAAAGCAAACCGCATTGGTGAAGATGGTTTTGGTTTCAAATTGGCCATGCGAATCTTAGATGGTGGTCGTATTGGTATTGCGGCGCAAGCATTGGGAATTGCTGCGGGTTCTTACGAATTAGCTTTGGCGTATTCTCACGAGCGTAAAACATTCGGAAAACCAATTAATGAACACCAAATTATTGCGTTCAAATTGGCTGATATGGCGTTGAAAATCGAAACGGCTAGAATGTTGGTTTATCGTGCGGCATGGCTAAAAGACCAAGGAAAAGATTATGCACAAGCGGCTGCTATGGCAAAAGTTTATGCTTCTGAAGCTGCAATGTGGTGTTCTGTGGAAGCGGTGCAAGTACATGGCGGTTACGGTTTTGTAAAAGAGTATCATGTGGAAAGATTGATGCGTGATGCAAAAATTACTCAGATTTACGAAGGTACTTCTGAAATTCAACGCATCGTCATTTCAAGGAATATAATCAAAGGAAGTACTTATTTGCCTTGGTAGTAACTTAGTGATTAGTGATTGGTTAATTGGTTTTACAAAACAAATCGTAATCACCATCTAACCAATTACCAATCACTGATCACCAATCACTAAAACATGAATAATACCAGTAAACAAGCAGGATTGCCGCCAGGTTCAATTGTTTTTACAGGAGATAAAAGAATCGAAGAAGTCGGTGTGCATTATCTCAAGTATGATAATAAAAACGTAGAGATACAAGCTGCTCGGAACGAAATCAAGACGCTTTTTCATCCGCCAGATGATGAAAAGGTCGAATGGTATGACTTCCGTGGTGTTCATGATACAGAGTTGATGAAAGACGTTGGCGAAGTTTTTAAAATACATCCACTCGTTTTAGAAGATGTTTCTGATGTCAATCAACGTCCGAAATTTGAAGAATACGACAATGATGGTTTTATGATAGTCAAAGCATTGGCATTTGATAAAACCATTAAGAAAATATCTATTGAGCAAGTAGCGATATTTTTTCGGAAAGGTTTGGTGATTACGTTTCATGAAGAAGGAACGGATTTGTTCAAATCTATTCGTAATCGCATTGAATATGGCAAAGGTCGCATTCGACAATCAGGTGCAGATTATCTGGCTTATGCACTTATCGATGCTGTTGTTGACCATTATTTTATTGTTTTAGAAGATATTGAAGATGAGATTGAGGTATTAGAGGATTTGATTTTAGAGAATCATGAATCGGCGCAGAAGTCTCAAATACACGATTTAAAAAAGCAATTATTAACAATCAGGAAATCAGCAGTTCCGCTAAGAGAAGCGATTAGCCAATTTTCAAAAGTAGAAAATGCGTCAGTTGATAATAGCACGGTAATTTTCATTCGAGATTTATATGACCATATTATTCAAATAACGGATATGGTTGATAATTTTCGAGATATGCTTAATGGTTTACAGGATTTGTTTTTGTCAGAAGTCAGCATGAAAATGAATAAAATCATGCATTTTCTAACGCTAATTTCTGCGATTTTTATTCCACTGACTTTCCTCACAGGCTTGTACGGAATGAATTTCGATAATATTCCAGAATTGCATTGGAAGTATGGTTATTTCACACTTTGGGGCATTATGATGACGATTTTTCTTGGATTGCTTTGGTATTTTAGAAGAAAAAAATGGATTTGATTTTATATAAATAATGTTTTGCTTGCGCCTTTTCAGGGTGAGTGATAGTTCAGGATTATAGATTTAAAAATATAAAATAAAGTATTAATGAGCAATATATTTGGGATTGAGCCTCCAGATGATTGCTTTTGCCCTTTCAGGGCGTAGAGTTATTCAATTAAAACTAACGTAATGGAAAAAATAGTACCGTACAAATCGAAACATAAAATTCGTATTCTGACATCAGGTTCATTGTTTGATGGACACGATGCAGCGATTAATATTATGCGTCGAATTATTCAGCGTTCGGGCGCAGAAGTGATTCACTTGGGACACAATCGACCTGTTCACGAAATTGTGAATGCGGCTATTCAAGAAGACGTACAAGGGATTGCGATTACTTCTTATCAAGGTGGTCATAACGAGTTTTTTAAATATGCTTATGACTTGTTGAATGAGAAAGGCGCTGGACATATCAAGATTTTTGGTGGTGGTGGTGGAACTATTTTACCATCAGAAATCGAAATGCTACACAAACACGGCATTAATCGAATCTACTCGCCAGATGATGGTCGTTCAATGGGCTTGCAAGGGATGATTAACCATTTGTTGGAAGAATGTGATTTTCCGATTGGCAAAAATTTAGCGGTCGGACACCTTGAAGATGTTCAACGACGAAATCCTGTGGCGATTGCTCGAACTATTTCAGCAGCGGAGAATTATCCACAAGAAAATACAAGTTGGTTAAAGGGTTTAAAAGCTAAAGCGAAAGAAGAAAATGCAACACCAATTCTAGGAATTACAGGAACAGGTGGCGCAGGGAAATCAAGTTTGGTTGATGAATTGGTCTTACGCTTTTTAACAAAATATCCAACGAAAACATTGGGTATTATTTCGGTTGACCCGTCAAAACGTAAAACAGGTGGCGCATTGCTAGGCGACCGTATTCGTATGAATTCAATAGCGAGTGACCGTGTTTTTATGCGTTCATTGGCAACTAGACAATATAACTTAGCTTTGTCAAAAGACATTGATAGCGCTATTGCGGTGATGAAATACGCCCGTTTTGATTTGATAATTTTGGAAACTTCTGGAATTGGACAATCGGATAGTGAAATCGTTGACCATGCGGACTTGTCGGTTTATGTGATGACACCAGAATTTGGTGCGGCATCTCAATTGGAAAAAATTGATATGTTGGATTTTGCGGATTTGATTGTGTTGAATAAATTTGACAAACGAGGTGCATTAGATGCCTTACGTGATGTCAAAAAACAATATCAGCGCAACCGTGAATTGTGGCATGAAGACCCGAACACGATGCCTGTTTTTGGTTCGATTGCTTCACAATTTAATGACCCTGGCGTTAATTCATTTTTCAATGAACTATCAAAACGCCTTTTTCCAAATGAAGAAACGAGTACTTTAGAAGAAGGAGAAAGTACGAAACAATATATTATTCCGCCAGCGAGAGTACGTTATTTGTCTGAAATTACAGAAACGATACATCGCTATGATAAGGAAGCGGAAGAACAAAGCGAGATTGCTCGTAATTTATTCGCTGTAAACAAGGTATCGGATACCTTAAAGGTATCTGATACCTCAATTCCCGAAGCTTTAACGGTTTTAAAATCCAACCTAGAACAAGAATTGTCGCTAGAAAATAAAGCGATTCTTGAAAACTGGGAAGCGAAAAAGAAAAGCTATCAAGGCGAGCATTTTACTTATTATGTTCGAGGAAAAGAGTTTAAGGTTGAAAACTTTACGGAATCACTTTCGCACAATCAAATTCCAAAAATTGCTTTACCAAAATATAAGGATTGGGGCGAGATTTTGAAATGGAGTAAACAAGAAAACGTACCTGGAGAATTTCCATTTACGGCAGGTGTTTTTCCATTTAAGCGAAAAGGCGAAGACCCAACTCGTATGTTTGCGGGCGAAGGTGGACCAGAAAGAACGAATAAGCGTTTTCATTATTTATCGCACGGAACGCCAGCAAAACGCCTTTCAACGGCTTTTGATTCAGTAACGCTTTACGGAAATGACCCAGATGTACGTCCTGATATTTATGGAAAAGTAGGTAATTCAGGTGTGAATGTGAGTTCATTGAACGATGCAAAAAAACTGTATTCGGGTTTTGATTTATGTAATCCGAAGACTTCGGTTTCGATGACCATTAACGGCCCTGCGGCTACGATTTGTGCATTTTTCATGAATGCAGCGATTGACCAGCAATGTGAATTTCACATCAAAGAAAATGGTTTAGAGGATTTGGTAGAAGCCAAATTCAAAGCGATTTATGATGATAATAATTTAGCCAGACCAATATACGAAGGCGATTTGCCAGAAGGAAATAGCGGACTTGGTTTGATGTTATTAGGTTTGACAGGTGATCAAGTTTTAGATGCTACGACTTATGCGGAGTTGAAAGTAAAAGCACTAAGCGCAGTTCGTGGAACGGTTCAAGCGGATATTTTAAAAGAAGATCAAGCGCAAAATACTTGTATTTTCTCAACGGAATTTTCCTTGCAACTCATGGGCGATGTGCAGCAATATTTCATTGATAAAGGTGTGCGAAACTTCTATTCTGTTTCGATTTCGGGTTATCATATTGCGGAAGCTGGTGCAAATCCAATTTCTCAATTGGCGTTTACCTTGTCGAATGGTTTCACTTTCGTGGAATATTACTTGTCGAGAGGCATGGATATTAACGATTTTGCACCGAATTTATCGTTCTTCTTCTCGAATGGCGTTGACCCAGAATATGCGGTAATTGGTCGTGTTGCTCGTAGAATTTGGGCAAAAGCCATGAAGCACAAATACGGCGCAAATGCTCGTTCTCAAAAATTAAAATACCATATTCAGACTTCTGGACGCTCTTTGCACGCACAGGAGATTGATTTCAATGATATTCGTACGACATTGCAAGCGTTGTATGCGATTTATGATAATTGTAATTCGCTACACACGAACGCTTATGATGAAGCGATTACAACGCCGACAGAGGAATCTGTTCGTCGTGCGGTAGCGATTCAAATGATTATCAACCACGAATTGGGTTTAGCGAAAAACGAAAATCCATTACAAGGTGCGTTCATTATCGAAGAGTTGACGGACTTGGTAGAGAAAGCCGTTTTACTGGAATTTGATAGAATTACTGATCGTGGCGGTGTTTTGGGTGCAATGGAAACCATGTATCAGCGTGGAAAAATCCAAGAGGAAAGCCTTTATTATGAAACACTGAAACACACTGGCGAATTTCCAATTATTGGTGTGAACACATTTTTATCGTCCAAAGGTTCTCCAACGATTTTA
>CAZMEH010000964.1:0-8747 GCA_964564885.1 uncultured Saprospiraceae bacterium
TTCATTAGAACAATTTTAAAACTATTATGTTTTCATATAATACTTAAAATCATTGGTTCTACATATTATATAGTAGAAACAATAATGAAAAAATCAATAATGAAGCTATTTTTTACGACGTTTTTAACGTTAATACTATTCAGTTCTAATATTAATGCCCAGACAGGTATTATTAAAGGACGTGTTTTTGATGTGCTAAACAATGAGCCAATTATATTTTGTAATGTAATTATCGCAGGAAGTACAATAGGTACGACGACTGACGAAAATGGAGATTATTCAATTGGTGGACTTGAGCCAGGATTGTACAATATCGAAGTTTCATACATTAGCTATAAGACAAAAGTGATGTACGAAATTGAGGTAACGAACTCGAAACCTGCCATTACAAATGTTCCGCTTACGGAAGATGTTGAAAGTGTCGGCGAGGTGGTCGTACAAGCTTCTGCATTCAATAAGACAGAAGAAAGTCCTGTTTCGTTGCGTACCATTGGTGTGTCTGAAATTTCAAGAAACCCAGGTGGTGGACGTGATATTTCTAAGGTGATTCAATCGCTTCCGGGTGTAACGACTGCTTCTTCTTTTAGAAATGATTTACTAATTAGAGGTGGCGCACCAAACGAAAATCGTTTTTATTTGGATGATGTGGAAGTTCCAAACATCAATCACTTTGCGACTCAAGGTGCTTCTGGCGGACCTGTCGGACTTATCAATGTTGACTTTATTAGAGAAGTAGATTTCTACAGTGGTGCATTTCCGGCAAATCGTGGAAATACATTGAGTTCGGTTTTCAACTTCAAGCAACGGGATGGTCGTGATGACAGATTAGGTTTTCGTGCAACACTTGGCGCAAGTGATTTGGCACTAACGCTGGAAGGTCCTATTGGTGAAAAGACTACTTTCTTATTGTCAACTCGTCGTTCTTATTTGCAATTTTTATTCCAAGCATTGGGTTTACCGTTTTTGCCAATCTATAATGATTTTCAAGCAAAAGTTAAAGTCAAAATTGATAATAAAAATGAATTAACTTTCATTGGTTTAGGTGCAATTGATAATTTCCAATTGAATCTTGATGCAAATGAAACGGAACAACAACGGTTCCTTTTAGGTAATTTAGTGGTTAATGAACAATGGAATTATACCAATGGTTTGGTTTACAAAAGATATACAGATAATGGTTATTGGACATTTGTAGCTAGTCGAAATATGTTAAACAACGTGTCATATAAGAACGAAGACAATGACGAAACTAAACCCAGAACGTTTGATTATAAATCACAAGAGATTGAAAATAAATTCAGAATTGAAAGAACGACTCGTTTCAATGGTTTCAAAATGAATTTTGGTGTAAATTATGAATTAGCAAAATATAATAACTCTACGGAACAGCAATTGACGTTGCCTAATGGTACTATCACGCCGATTAGTTATGCTTCGGAATTTAACATGAATAAATATGGTTTCTTTGGTCAAGTCAGTAAATCTTTCCAACAAGAAAAACTGGTTATTTCCGCAGGAATTAGAGCAGACGGAAACGATTATTCTGATGACATGAGTAATCCTTTGACGCAGTTCTCTCCTCGTGTATCTGCTGCTTACTCAGTCAATGATAAGCTAGCAATCAACTTCAATACGGGTATTTACTATCAATTACCAGCTTACACGATTCTTGGTTATCAAGAAAATAACGAGTTTGTCAATAAGACGAACAACGTTACATACATTCGTAGTAATCATATTGTTGGTGGTTTAGAATACACCTTGACTAATAGTTCAAAAATAACATTGGAAGGTTACTTCAAAAAATACACAGATTACCCTTTCTTGCTAACAGATAGTATTTCAATTGCTAATCTTGGAAGTGATTTTGGTATTATTGGTAACGCTCCTGTTGTATCTACTGGCGAAGGTAGAAGCTACGGAATGGAATTCTTGTATCAACAAAAACTATACAAAGGCTTTTACGGAATTGTAGCTTACACACTTGGTTGGGCAGAATTTAAAGATAAAAACGGTGATTATCGTCCATCTTCTTGGGATGCGAGACACATTGTTGCGCTTACAGCTGGTAAACGATTTAAGAATAATTACGAAGTTGGTTTCAAATGGCGTTTCCAGTCTGGATTGCCTTTTACACCTGATAGTGATGCTTCTAGCCTTGTTCAACTTTGGGACATTCGTGGCGCAGCGCTTCTTGATTATGATAGATTGAATGAACTTCGTAGACCTTTGGTTCACGAATTAGATCTTAGAGTGGATAAAAAATGGTCGTTCGATAAATGGTCATTGAATTTATATATTGATATTGAAAATGCTTACAGTTATCAAACATCTTCAACGATTACATTATTGGATAGAGATGAAAATGATAATGCCGTTATCATCAATCCTAATGAGCCGCTTACAGCACAACGTTATCAAACTAAGTCTTTACAAGTAGACAATGGTCAGCTTTTGCCGACTTTGGGAATTATTGTTGAATTTTAACCTCCCTTAATCCCTCCGAAGGAGGGAGACACCATTACATTTCCCTCCTTTGGAGGGACTAAGGGAAGTTAAAAAGACTAAATTATTTTCAAAAATCCATTTACCTCAAAGCTAATCTGGCAATGAGGTAAATGGATTTTTTAAATTTAAATGTATCAAATTAAACTTTTGTTTGCTCTGCTATGAGAAGTAATCATAGTAAAGAATATATTTGCATAAATACAATATTTCATTAAAAAAATTTAAGATCCATGAAGTGGTACACTTTACTTTCTTGTTTAATTATCTTCCTCTTTGTAGGATGCGATGCACCTAATAATGCAAATTCTACGACAACAACACCGACGACAACAACAGCAACTACGCAAGAGGAAATTGGCGATTTGCGTATAGCTTTTTATAATGTTGAAAATTTGTTTGACACAAAGGATGATCCAAACAAACCTGATGAAGAATACATGCCAAATAGCGAAAAAAAATGGACAATAGAGCGATACAATACAAAACTTGACCAATTAGGAAAGGTTATTAAAGCAATGGGAACTCCTGCCCTACTTGGCGTTTGTGAAGTTGAAAACGAACAGGTTTTGTTGGATTTGGTGGCTAATAGCCAACTTGAAGGTGGAAATTACGCTGTTGCTCATAGAGAATCTAACGATTATCGTGGTATTGATAATGCATTATTGTATAACAAAGATGTATTTACAGTTACAAATATTGACAATATCGTTCTTAAATTTTCAAAAGACATCACCGAAGGTAGATCATATACTTCAAGAGATATATTCCATGTTACTGGAAAATTAGCGGATAATACGACACTTCATGTTTTTGTTAATCACTTCCCATCTCGCCGAGGTGGACTTAAAGCAAGTGAACCAAAACGTACTTTTGTCGCTAGTGAATTGAGAAAAGCAGTGGAAAAAGTAATGAGCGATGATGATAATGCTAAAGTTATTATTATGGGAGATTTCAATGATGAAACAGACAATAAAAGTATGACGCAGGTGTTAAAAGCTATTTCCGCAAATACAGATGCGCCTCAAGAATTGATCAACTGCTTTGCTGGTTTCGATGCAGAAGACAAAGGAAGTTACAATTATCGTGGAACTTGGAATATGCTGGATCAGATTATTTTATCTGACAATTTTTATACTTCAAATGGAAGTTGGAAGTTTTCAGATGCTGTGATTTTTCAAGAAAAATGGATGATGTACAACGATCCTAGAAATGGTTCTACACCTAGCCGTACTTATGGCGGACCTAACTACTATGGTGGTTTTAGTGACCATTTACCTGTTTATGTTGATTTGAAAAAGTAATAAGGTGAAATTTAAACAAGCATAAAAAAGAAAACGAGCCTATCAATAGTTATTGATAAGCTCGTTTTTTTAATGCTTTTCCTGACAATTATAGACGTTCTCTAAGTAAACAAAGTGAACGATCTAAACTCTGACATCCCGAGGCTTCGGGAGTTCTCTCTACTGACTGACTTTTACAAATTTGTAATTATCGAATCGCAGAATATGAACATATTTATTCTCAAACTCGTTAATCGTTAAATTACCTTCTTCCATTGAACCATTATACGTTGGATAAAATTGTAAATCAGCATGCAACATTTGCTTTGGATTGTTTGCCAATTCTGACAACATACCTGTTCCATAATCTTTCAACATTCTACCAAAATACAACGCTACATCATAACCTTTGTAAGCCTCCGTAGTTGGCGGCATTCCATATTCATTGAAAAATAAACGTTTAAAGTCTATAACCTCTAAATTGCTATGATTAATATATGCAGAATTAGAAATATGCACATTCATTTTCATATAATAATCGGCATCAATACGTAGAAAATCTTCCCAACGTGGCATGCCAACTACAATGATTGGATAAGTCGTACGAATCAAACTAAGTGAACGCAACATCGAATAAACAAAACCTTGATTACCAGACGGAATAACAATAATATTTGTATCCAATCGTGATAATTGACTATTCAAACCTCTGATGTCATAATTGCTATTCGAGCCCGTTACAATATATTCACTTAATCTATCCGCATCAGAACTACCTTGATAGAGCATATTTGCATCTTGATACATCGGAAAAATAGTAGCATCTTCATTTCTTCCTAATAAGACAATTTTACTGGTCGGATTATTCCTTTTGAAATGCTTGACAACAGTTTCGCAATGAGAAGCCAAAGATGGACTCGCTTGAATAAAATATGGATTTTCAGAAGTCAAGTTTTTACTCGAATTCAAAGAAACCAACAATTGCCCATTCGCCTTATTTGATTGTGCAGCTATAGCTACATTATTAGAACTCACTGGTCCAATAATCAAATCAGCATTAGCTACTTCACTTTTTCTCATCAATGTTTCAATACTATTTACTTTTGTATCAAAAACATTAACGGTCATATTTCCACCTTCCCTTTCCAATTTTTTAAAACCAAGTAACATGCCTTCATAATAATTAATACTACGTTTAGCTTTGCTAGGTACTTGATCGGTAGCTATAAAATCGCCTGTATAAAGTGGTAATAAAAGAGCAAGTTCATAACTCGACTTTATTATTCCGCCAGGAATAACAGTACCTCCTGTATCAACTGCGGTAGTATCTGTTGTATTATTTCCATCATTTGGATCTTTCGGATCTTCTGGATTAATAACAGTACCACCATCACTTGGATTGACAGGCGTCCAAACTAAAGTGTCTGGCGCATTAGGATTGCTGACGTCTTTAACGATGCCAGTTCCGTCCGAAGTAGAATCGTCGTTGTTATTATTTGTATCCTTGTTCTTATTCTTTCCAGTAATTGGATCTAACTCCTCATTCTTATCTCCATTATTTGGCTTTTGTGCTGGCTTTAGCGCATCACAAGAAGTCACTAGTAAGATAAGTACTGCAAAAAAATAAGTGATAAATTTATTCCCACTCAATAGTTGCTGGCGGTTTTGTGCTGATGTCATAGACTACTCTATTTATTCCTTTAACATTATTAATAATTTCACTTGACACAGTGGCTAGGAATTCATAAGGCAATTTGCTCCATTCCGCAGTCATTCCGTCTACCGAATTGACACATCGAAGGACAACAGGCTGCTCGTAAGTTCGTTCATCTCCCATTACACCAACTGATTGTACTGGCAAAAGAATTACTCCCGCTTGCCATACCTTATCGTAAAGGTCGAATTTTTTTAGGTTATTAGTGAATATTGCGTCCGCTTCTTGCAATAATTTTACTTTGTCGGCTGTAATATCACCTAAAATACGAATAGCAAGTCCTGGTCCAGGGAAAGGATGTCTTCCAATAATTGCTTGCGGAATACCCAATGCTGTACCTACTCGACGCACTTCATCTTTGAAAAGCATTCTAAGCGGCTCCACTATTTTCAATCCCATTTTGTCTGGCAAACCACCAACATTATGATGAGATTTGATAGTGACAGAAGGGCCATGAACAGAAACTGACTCAATCACATCAGGGTAAATCGTTCCTTGACCTAACCATTTGATGCCTTCTAGCTTCTTCGCTTCTACGTCAAAAACTTCGATAAAGGTACGACCAATAGCCTTACGCTTTTTCTCTGGATCTGAAACATCCTTTAGACTATCCAAAAATTCTTTACCCGCATCAACACCGAAAATGTTCAATCCCATGCCTTTGTAAGACTCTAGTACTTCTTCATATTCGCCTTTGCGCAATAAACCATTGTCGATAAAAAAGCAATACAAATTCTTTCCAATCGCCCTATGCAAAAGCATTGCGCCAACCGTAGAATCCACACCGCCAGACAATCCCATCAATACTTTGTCGTCGCCAAGTTGCGTTTTCAATGCCGCTACCGTACTTTCCGCAAATGCATCTGGTGTCCAATCACCTGTACAACCAGAAATATTATTCACAAAGTTTTTCAGGATATTTGAACCTTCCAAACTGTGCGTCACCTCTGGATGAAACTGAATACAGTAAACAGGATGATCGAAATGACCCGCTTTTGAAGCAAAAGCTGCAATAGGAATACTATCCGTATTTGCTAAAACTTCAAAACCTTCTGGTACTTCCATGACCGTGTCACCATGCGACATCCAAACTTGCGACTCTTTAGAAACATCGTTCCAAAACGCATTGTCCGTCTGCGTCTCCAACATCGCCTTACCGTATTCTCGTTTTTCTGAGCGCATTACTTTTCCACCATAGTGATTAGCAATATATTGCGCACCATAACAAATTCCAAGAACAGGTCTTTTGTTGATGATGTTTTCAATATCTGGATGCAAAGCCTTCTTATCTGTAACAGAAAAAGGACTTCCTGATAATATAATACCTTTGATACTATCATCCAGTTGCGGCAACTTGTTGTAAGGAACAATTTCGCTGTAAACGTTCAATTCTCTAACACGACGTGCGATTAGTTGCGTATACTGCGAACCAAAATCTAATATTAATATCTTCTCTTCCATATCTGTGCAAATATAATGTTTAATGTAGAATATTAATGTTCAATGTATAATCCCGAGGTTTCGGGATTATACATTAAAAATAATGTAGACAATCATTTTTCATTTCTGCATTTATTCGACCTTCATCTAATAAAAGATCTAAAAACCCAATGACCATGCAAAACGTCAATGGACTTACTCTATTTGGATAAATCAATGGAATCAATTCCATGAAAGTATGTTTTCCTTCTTTAATCAACTGAAAACAGTGTTCTTTTCTAAAATGAATGCGCTCTATTTGATTAGAAATAGTTTCTTGCGCATTATCAAATGCCTCATAATGTCCTGGAAATACTTTGGTAATCTTTAGCTTTTGCAAAATTTTATACGATTCCAAGTGCATTTTCAAACTCTTCACCACTTCATAAGGCGCTTCAACTGCTGCATCCAAAATAGGCGTAGGTGTCAAACTCAACAACATATCGGCAGATATTAAAAAACCACTTTCCGCATTATGGAAACAAGTTTGATTGATGCAATGACCAGGCGCATATATAATGTCCCAATCTGCTCCGCCAAAGTTCATCGTTCCTTCCATTGGAAAAATTTTGACTCTTTCCTTTGGTATTCCTTCCCAATAAGGTGACAATTCCTTAAAATTAAATTTCATTTGACTAAACGCAACATCAATAAATTGAGGAGAAACATTCTTAATAATAACAGAATGAAAAGCGGTTCCTCTACGTTCCATCATCATTTCTAAATCCAATGCCCAATCAGCAGCATATTCATTCAAATAAATCGTTGCATCCGAATGCTTTGTAATCTGATTAGCCAATCCCATATGGTCAAGATGAGCATGCGTGATAATGACTTTCTTTATATCCTTAATCGTAATTCCATGAATTTCTAATGCTTCATTCAGTGCTTCCCAAGCAACATCAGTCTTTTCACCACAGTCAATCAAAACTGGTTCTGGTTCTAGAAAAAGCCAAGCATTGACGGTTTTCATTCCAAAAATGGTCGGTAATTCTATTCTAATCGGTTCGTTGTGCATGGTTGTTCTATATTTTGCACAAAAGAATAAAAAATTATAAACTTTATTTTAAAAAAATGAAATAATCAGAGATTAAACGAAAGAAATATGAATTATTTCATCGTACATGAGTGACAAGAATGGTTCGATTCCTTTTTATATTCAAGGTATTTTACTGAAAATTTTAACGACGTACAAAAGAAAGTGGTTATTTGAAAAACTCCGTGATAAAATATTCTTCATATAAAAAACGCATTGTAGTCCGCCACATAGCCATATAGTTAAGGTCTTTTTGAATCGCTGAACCACAAAAGTAATTCCCGCTGTTTTCCCACTAATAGCGATAGCTGCTTCTGCGGTTCGATATTCTGCGGTGCTATTTATGCTTTGAAAGCGCATGGTTTCAGAGATATTACTATCTGTGTTCAAAGACCCGATCATGAAGTTAGAGAAGAAGTACTAGACGTACACTATACTAGAATTCGAAGAGGAAATGAGGGCGAAGCAAGATTGATTGTTGTTGAACACGATGGTTCAGAACGACCATTAACGGCGCTGATAAACGAATCTGAAATAATCATCAACGGTACTTATCAAGATACAGATAATCCGATTGATTATGTAAAAGAGGAGGAGAAATATATGCTTAAACCAGGCACACTTATTATTGATGTGAGTTGTGACGAAGGGATGGGATTTTATTTTGCAAAGCCTACTAGTTTTAAAGATCCAATTATAGCGATTGATAAAATTCATTATTATGCCGTAG
>CAZMEH010000965.1:0-9616 GCA_964564885.1 uncultured Saprospiraceae bacterium
CTACAAACTTCCTCTCCGTCGCACGAGTGATTAACAAGTAAATGACGATAGCAGAACTAAAGGCAATGATATAACCCATGATGGATTTTTGGATCATTCCACCTAGTTTAGCATTTGAATCGAATACAGAAGAAACCATACTGCTTAAATCACCAGGTATATCGCTAAGAGAAAATAAAGTCAATACCATAAAAGTAGTACTCACAGGAATACCAGAACGAGTAATCAATAATAGTACTAAAGGAGGCAATACGTAATACCAATTATAATTTACCGCATCTAAATCAAATTTATCTAATCTACCGTAATCAATATCATTGTTCATATAACCACTGACCAAAGCATACACCATAATAGAAGATGCAAAAGCCCAAAGGACATACCATTTAACCTTCTTTTCGTTAGAAGTCAAGAACGTACCAAGGGTTTGAATAACATCATTTCCTACTACAGAGTAAGACGCTAAAATAAAACCAACCCACATTACTAAAGTCATACTCATTATAATTGTATTTTTTGATTGCTCGTTTTAAAATGTCGTTTTTAATACTATAAATGATTAGAATTGAAATTCCATCTGAAGTCTGTATCTTAAATCATTATTTGCACCTACGTTATCTAATAAAGAAACATCGCCTTGTATTTTCAAAGCATGTCCAACGATGTATTTTGACAAACCAAGTGTATACTCTTCAACACCTGAGAAACTAATATCTGTGTCTGGCATTACATTCGTATAACGAGCAGATACTTCAATATTTTTCTTAAATAAATATCCTGCTTGAACATTCAAACCACTTCCTGTATAGTAGCTACGTCCATTATCATCTAATATCAACGCACGTAAATCTTGTTCTTCTCTAACTTCTTTATCCGCTACTATTTTGTGCGCATATTCAGCCATTAATGAAAATCCGTTGTATTTGAACATCATATCAGCAAAAATGGTCTGTAAGTCATTACTTAAATAACCTTCATTTCCATCCGCATCCGTAACTGTTAGAAAACGACCGCTTTGCTTTTGGCGAGGTGCGCCATTATTCATACTATAAGAACCAGCAAGAGCTAGTTTTGGTGTTTTTTCTCTTTTCAAATCTGCGCCAAAATAATCTCCTTTGTTCGCAAACTCTCCCAAAGGCAACCATTCTACTCTTCCGATATAATGAAATCCGCCAATATTTGCATCCGTAATATTTCTACCTTCTCCGAATGACCAAGAAACGATTGGTTTTACAATACCAACACCGACATCAAATTTACCACGAAGTTGAACACCCATTTCTCTATCAACATTAAAAACGCTATTCACCAAACTACGGTCAACCATTTGTAATGCTTGAGAAGAAACGACACGTTCTCTGTTACCAGGCAATTTCGTTTGTCCAGCCCAGATAGTTAAGTTTTTGTGTGCTTTCCATTTTACAACAGCATCCAAAACGATTTTTGGCGCTTCATTTGTTTCACCAAAATCATGTTTTTCGCCTAAATCTCTATTAGATAAGGCTAACTCTATTTTGTAAGCTAGATTTGGATTGACTGCCCAGCCTGAAAACTTCATTCTTGCTCTTCTTATCAAGAATGAACTTTCCCAACTTTCACCAGCCGCTAGTGAGCGCTGCGAGTTGTACAAACTTTGAAAACGAATATTGAATTTCATGTGTGCAGAGGAATCTGCAGCAGTGATTTGTAAGCCTTTTCCAAATTTTAATTTAACAGTTGGTTGAGTTTGTGCGGAAAGTGTTCCTATGAAGGAACAGAAAAAGACAACTACTAAAAGTTGTGGTAATGTTTTAAGGAAATTTGTTGTCGTATAATTTTGCAATTTCATCTATCAAATCTCTTTTATAATAACTTGGATTCTGTTATCAAGCACAAAAGTCCTTTTTAAGTATAAACTAGATATTGATATATTGTTAAGTTATTATTAATATTTCAAGAATAATATTTTTTTTATACGGGTTTTACATTTTATATTTTTCATATTAAAAATGAATAACCAAATTTTATATGTAGCGTATTTCGCTTGAAATCATTCAAAATATTCGTGTTTTACAAAAGAATATACCACTTAGTAAAAAAAAATAATCCTTAACGTAAAAACCTATTATTTCACATTTTTTACGTGTGATAAAATAGATTTCTATATTAAGAATTACTGATAAGAGCTTATAAAACGGAGTATATAACTTACTAATTTTCAGCTAATAAGGCGGTTTTCACAGCTAATTTACGTGGCTAGTGATGATGTCATTTTTTGTTAATCCTCCTTCTTTTGCCATCATTTTATTAAAAAATATAATCATAGAAGGTAAGTTTCTATAACGAAAGCCCCGTTTACCAATCCTTTCAACTAATTCTGGCGAATTTGAAAAATATTTTTTGGCTAGCCGTTTAAAATTTCCTGGAGTGATTGCTTCTGCTTCCTGACCAATTCCAATGTAAAAATCTTTGTCAGGATTTAAAACCCACTTAATGAACTTCTCGTCTTTTATTGGAGTAGACTTTTCGGTCTCCTCATATATATCTTCTTTTAATACAGAATATAGTTTTATTGTCCCATTTATTTCCAAATCCATTGAAATTTCTAATATTTTTTCATCTTCTATAGTAGTTACGATAATAGAGTCTTCGTTCCCTAATAGAGTGGTTTGACTAAGGATAATTGTTATTGATAGGAGAAGTATTATTTTTAAATTCATAACTCTATATTTTACATTTGAAACATTTAATTTACATTAACTTAACGCTAAATTAACATTAAGTCAAATTTAAGGTCTTTTATCTTCAAAATAAAGCTGAATTAGACAAAATCAGATTACTCAAAGCCCTATTGTTAAATAATCGTGTTCAAATTCCAAATTCTACAAGGACATTTTTATAATTCAACTTTTTTGCTTTACAAATCACCTAATAAGACGAGCGAGTTAAGGCAACAATAAAGTTTTATCAAAAAAAATTGAATAAAAAGGTAAAGCAATGTCATTGAAAATACTAGGTTGACGTCTTAGGGCTAGAATAAAGCAGCGATATATTTTATCAAAAAATACTAACTAATCTGATTCAAAATCCATTTCAAATTAATATTCATTCGCCAAATTAATATAATAGCAACAAATAAGGTTTTTTTGAAAAATAGGGAATTACTCTATGTAAATTCAATTTGAGTAAATAGCTATTGACTCTTAATGACTTGCAAAACAATGTTAATTAAATAATTTTCAGTTCATAATTAACTAACCATTATTTAACCAATTCATAAGATGATGTTTAGCAGGTAGGAAGTAAATGGGCTACTACACTAAATAATTATTGTTTTTTTAAGAAAAAATTGCATCTACATGCTAAACCCACTATTTTGTGAAGATTACTTAATAGAATTTGTTTAGGAATTCATTTTAAAATTATTGATAAACGCTTGATTTTCAAAACGATCTCGATAGCTATCGGGACATTTTATCCCTGTCCCGAAGTCTCGGGACAGGGATAAAAATAGCTGAAGTATTGGAACTCTACTCACAGGGCTCGACCGAGTAATCAAGCGTTTGTCAAGGGATTAGTAGTGAGTTTTTAAACAGGTTCATAGTTAAAACCAAATAATGATGAAAAGTATTCAATTATGTTGCCTTTTGATACTAGCCGTTTTTTTAGTGCGTTGCGACTCTTCTACTTCTAAAAACGAAGATATAACAGAACAAAATGATGTTTCTGAAAAATCTGATAGTGTAGAAAATGATGAACTAATTACTAATGAGACGTTAACATCTTGGGATGAAGATAATTTTGAAGGATTTTGGGCTGAGTTTCTTAGCAAAACCCAAGATGATAGGGATTACTTTAAGGCAGTTATAGACTTCCCTTATGGCGATGGTTTTGAAACGATAACAAGAGCCGATTTTGAAGAACCAAATTCTAAGTATGTTATTGGTTTTCATGAGCAAACAGAAATTACTTTTAGTATACTTGACGAAGATGGTTATTTAAATGGAAATTTGGCAGATTTATTCAATGAGCGATTTGGAAATTTAGAAGGTATTTATGTGGCAAGACATGAAGATCTTCCAATTGGGTATTTTGCTTATTTCAAACATACTGACGGAACATTTAAGTTTATTGGTTTTGAAGATACGCAAGATGCTTCTAACTAGATTCAGTGCATTTATTTAAAAAAATGCAAAACAACATTGACAATAATTTTATTAAAAAACTAAACACAGAGCACAGGATTAACTTATTGATTTTCAACACTAATTTCCCTGTATCTTTGTGTCTCTGTGTTCCGTTTTTTCATTTTGTACAGTCGTGTGATACTATATAGCAATATGTAAAAAACGAAGAATTACCCTATGTAAATTCAATTCGAGTAAATAGCTATTGACTATCAATGACTTGCAAAAACAATGTTAATTAAATAATTTTGAGTTCATAATTAACTAACCATTCCTTAACTGATTCATAAGGTTCTGTTTAAATACAGTTTAAATCAAAACACTTCTTTTGCAGCATCTAATTAAAAGAAATGGATAGAAACAATACTATTTTATCCAAGTTATGAAAAGCTTAAAAAAAAGAAATGAATAATTTAAAATCCTTATTGTTTTCAATTTTAGCCGTTTTAGCCGTTTCTGTATTTCAGTCTTGCGATCCTTGTGATGGCGAAGTGCCGACAGGTTGCGAATGTCAAGAAGGCATTGTTGTTTGTCCAGACCCTTGTCCTACAGGTTATTCTACTATCAATGGTTCATGTGTTTCTATTGACGGAAACGAATCAATTAAAACTGGTCTTATCACATCTGATGTAACTTGGAGTGCTGATACTATTCATGTTTTAGAAGGTAAAGTAGTCGTTTCTGATGGTGTTACTTTAACTATCGAAGCAGGTACAATCATTAAAGGTTTGGCAGGAGAAGGTTCTTTAGCTTCTGCATTAATTGTAGCTAGAGGCGCAACAATTAACGCAAATGGTACTGCTACTAATCCTATTGTCATGACAACTATCCTTGATAATATTCAGAAGGGAGAAGCTATGGGTACTAACTTAGATGAAGCAGATAATGGTAAATGGGGCGGACTTATCGTTCTTGGTAAAGCACCTATTTCTGTAGATGGTGATGCTGTTGAAGCTCGCATCGAAGGTATTCCTGCTTCTGAAACGTACGGTTTGTACGGCGGAACAAGTGCTAATGACAATTCTGGTTCTATCACTTATATCTCTGTTAGACATGGTGGTGCGTTAATTGGTGAAGGAAACGAAATCAATGGTATCACTTTAGGTGGCGTTGGGAACGGAACCGTTATTAATCACATCGAAGTCGTTGCTAACTCTGATGATGGTGTTGAATTTTTTGGTGGAACAGTGAACGCTTCTAACATTGTAGTTTGGGCACAAGGTGACGACGCTTATGATATTGATCAAGCATATTCTGGTACTATTGATAATTTCGTTTATATCGCAGGTGCAGATTCTGATCACGGTATGGAAATCGACGGTCCAGAAGGAACTGCTGACGGACAATTCACTATGACTAATGGAACGATGAAAGGCTTATCTGCTGAATACGCTGATTTCCGTGAAGGTACACAAGCTAGTATCACAGACGTTTATTGGTTTAATTTTAATAGTGACTTCGAATTAGATGATGCGGTAACTTCTGCAAATTATCATACAAACAATAAACTGATTTTGACTGGAATGGAATTTAACACAACTCAAATGGTTGCTGATATTTTCAAAGACACAGGAGGTTCTATGTCAGATTCTACTTCTTTCATTATGCAAATGGATACAGATAACTCTATCGTAACTGCTGCTTCTGGTACAGTTGGTGCAGATACTTCTGTATTTGGTTGGACTTATGCTACACTTAAAGGTGCGTTGAACTTTTAATGTAAGAAGTCAGAAATAAGATCACTTCGTTGTCAGCTCGCCTACGGCTGTCAGAAGTGGATATTTAGATAAAAATGGAGTAATCGAATGTGGAAGTATAATCCTACATTCGGTTGCTCCATTTTTTTTGTTCCTATTATTAACTGATGTTACGCAAAATTAGAATTCTAAAGCACCAACGGTGCGACATACAATAGCATTGGGCAACGCCCAATGTTTGAATATAAAAGAAAATCAAGCGCCAAAGGTGCGTAATAAAGCTATTATAATCTATTGACAAATCATTGATACTTCATTCAGCTATTTTAATTACCTATCCATTTACTTTTTATCACTACTTTTTAAATAAAAAAATCACTTCTGACAGCCGTAGGCGATCTCACAGCGAAGCGGTCTGACTTCTGACTTCCCTCTTCTCTCTTCTGACTTCTTTTACACTTACCTAACTTACCGAGTCAATACTTTACCTAAAGTTAATATTCTCATAACTTTCTGACCATCTTATAATCAGACCTTTGTACTATCAAAATCAACAAAAAGCGTTGATTTTTAGGTAGAAACAACATTTAATTTTTATAAAAAAGGTCATGAAAAATTCTATTATTTTATTTGTCTTTTGTTTGTTCTCCACAGCACTTGCAGCACAGCAAGGTTTCATCAGAGGTACCATTAGTACCGAAGATGGCGAGCTTGCACCTTATGCAACCGTTCAAATTGTAGAAACTTCTACTGGTGCTTCAACAGACTTAGATGGGAAATATAGCATTACGCTCGACGAAGGAACTTATACTTTAAAAGCTTCTTACGTTGGTTATAATGATACAGAAATCAAAGAAATAGTTGTGAAAGCTGATGAAGCAACTATTGTAGATGTAACATTAACTACTGGTGAAATTATGGTTGACATCGTTCAGATTGAAGCGAGAGCAATCACAAATACCGATGCGGCTGTCAATGCCATTAAATCAAAAGCAGCTGTTCCTTTAGATGGTATTAGTAATAAAACACTAAAGGCAATCGGCGCATCTAAGGCTTCTGAAGCGGTGAAAGCCATTCCAGGTGTTTCTGTTCAGGGTGGAAAATATGTTTTTGTTCGTGGTTTAGGTGATAGATATACCAAAACCATCTTGAACGGAATGGATATTCCAGGACTTGACCCAGATAGAAATACGCTTCAAATGGATATCTTTCCATCAAGCATTATAGAAAATATTTTTGTTTATAAAGCATTCTCTCCAGACTTACCGGCTGACTTCGCAGGTGGTGTCGTCAACCTAGTCACTAAAGAATTTCCAGACGAAAAAACATTCGATATTTCTTTTGGTATCGGTTTCAATCCTGCCATGCACTTCAATGAAAATGCATTAACTGCAACGGGTAGTCGTACAGATATTTTAGGTTTTGATAATGGTTTAAGGGATTTGCCTATTGCTAAAGATGCCATTATTCCAGATCCAGCAGATACTAGGATTAATCCATCAACAGGTCAACCTGCCAATTCAGAATTAGAGTCGATTACAGAAAGTTTCAATTCAGACTTAGCTCCATCAAAATCGATGAGTCCAATGAATTATAACTTTTCTGCATCAACAGGAAATCAATTCAAAAAAGAAGATAGCCAATTTACATTTGGTTATAATGCTGCATTGAATTATCGTAATAATACCACTTTTTACGATGATGTTCAATTCAATACTTTTATGAAAAATGATGATAATTCTGTTTTTGAGATGGATGTAGATAGAACTCAAAAAGGAGCGTTATCTTCCAATAATGTATTGGCTAGTGCCATGTTAGGCGGTGCCATGAAATGGGGCAACGAGAAATTATCTAATAAAATCTCTGCTAATGTGCTTAAAATCCAAAACGGACAATCGACAGCAGGTGATTTTACTTCGGAAACATTTATCAATAACTCTGTTCTTTTATCAAGAGACAATGTAGAATATACAGAACGTAACATGACAAATGCTTACTTGAAAGGTGTTCATAGCATTAATCAAGATAATATTAATATAGAATGGAAAGTTTCACCAACCGTTTCAAGTATTTATGACAAAGACGTTCGAGTAACACCTTTGCGTTTGGATGATGAAACTTATTCTATCGAGTCATCAGAAGGTGCAATTCCACAGCGTTTTTGGAGAAATTTGGAAGAAGAAAATCTTTCTAGTCGTTTAGATGTAACTAAGAAAATCTCTTTATTAGGAAATATTTCTAAACTTAAAGTAGGTCTTAGTAATACTTATAAGCACCGTGATTACGAGATTTTGAGATACGGAGTAGAAGTGGACGGTCAAGCAAGTTTAGAAAATCAGTTTTCGCTAGATGGTGACGCAGACAAAATTTTATCTGCTCAGAATATTTGGAATACAACAACTGAAATCGGAACATACGTTGTCGGTAATTTTGAGCCTGCAAATACTTATGACGCTACTCAAAATACTTTCGGTTCTTATTTGATGGGAGATTTGGTATTTTCTCCAAAATTCCGTGCCATTGTTGGTGCTAGAATGGAAATGTTTGACCAAAGATATACTGGTCAAAACAATTCTGGAACAGTCGTTTACAATAAAGAAAAAATCTTAGACGAGTTAGATATTTTACCATCGGTTAATGTCGTTTATACTTTATCTCAAAATAAAGAAGCTCGCACAGTAATGAACTTGAGGGCAGGATATTCTAAAACTTTGGCTCGTCCATCTTTCAAAGAAGCTTCTATTGCGGAAATTTATGACGCACTTTCTAATCGTACATTTATTGGTAATATTGACTTGGTACAAACAAATGTTAATAACTACGATGTAAGGTGGGAATATTTTATGCCTGGCGGACAGATTTTCTCTGTTAGTGCATTTTACAAACAATTTTCAAATCCTATTGAATTAGTTGCTTACGATATCGCTTCTCCAAACGACTTACAGCCTCGTAACGTAGGTAATGCGACAGTTCTTGGTATTGAAATGGAAGCTAGAAAAGATTTTGGTTTCATTTCTCCAGCATTAAAACCATTAAGTCTTGGTGCAAACATTACTTTAGTTGATGCAAAAGTAACGATGGATAATGCGACTTATCAAGGTAGGTTAGCTGCTGCTCGCACAGGTGAAATGGTGGAAACTACTCGCCCGATGCAAGGTCAAGCACCTTATATTATTAATGGATTTTTGAATTATAGTAGCCGTACAACTGGTTTTGAAGGTAATGTAAGTTACAATGTTCAAGGACCAAGTTTGTTTATTGTTGGTATAAATGTAAATCCTGATGTTTACCAAAAGCCTTTCCATAGCTTAAATATGAAAGTGTCTAAGCGTTTAGGCGGTACTGCTGACGAAGAAGGGAAGCACAAAGTAAGCCTAAGGGTTCAAAACATTTTAGGCTCAGAGCAAGAAAGAGTATATCAATCTTTCGGTGCTACTGACCAATTATTTGAATTATTTGTTCCTAATCGTACTTTCTCTATAAGCTATTCAATGAGCTTGTAGTTAATTTATAATTAGATTTTAAACAAAAAACCTCATCGTTCTAATTAGAGCGATGAGGTTTTTTTTGTTAAAAATCTACGTTAGTATAAACCTAAGCTATTGTTAAGAGTCGTGCCGCACCTAAAGGCGCTTTATATTATATCTTATCCCATTTTCTACAAACCGTGCCGCAGCTCTGCCGCTGTAAAACATAATATTAGCGGCAGAGCTGTGGCACGGTTTGTAGAAAATGGGATAAAGCTCCTTTAAG
>CAZMEH010000966.1:0-2270 GCA_964564885.1 uncultured Saprospiraceae bacterium
TTAGTTTTTTGTCAATATTCATTGTAATATTATGGGTTTAGAAGTCAGAAGAGAGATCGCTGCGCTGTCAGAAGTCAGAAGAAAGATCGCTGCGCTGTCAGAATAGAGGTATATTAGTGCATGATTTTCACAAAAAATGCTTTCTTTCCGACAGCCGTAGGTGTTCTCACAGCGAAGCGGTCTGACTTCTGACTTCTGACTTCTGACTTCTTTTTCAAATTGAACATTAAAATCAAAATGCAGTCAAACTATAATCACTCCTTTCAACCGCATCCGACACAATTGGATAAAAGCACTAGAGCCAATCATGTATTTCAATCAATTTTGAAATACAATGAAAGTATTATTCAAAATAATCCGAGTGGTGCAAATGCGAAGTTTCAGCGTTTACAGCTTTCGCCCTTTATTTTTATGCGAGGAACGGCAGATTTGATGTATCAAGACTTAGCAGGAACGGATGCGGACAAAGCATTAGTTTTTTGTGTTGGCGATGTTCATTTGGAGAATTTCGGTGTGATGGAATGCGAAGATGGGCGTTTGACTTGGGGCGTAAATGATTTTGACGAAGCGACTTTTGCGCCATTTACTTGGGATGTGAAGCGAGGCGCAGTAAGTGTTTTTTTAGCCGCCGATGAAAATGGTTTTGCGGAAAAACAATCCAAAAAACTAACCAAAACATTTGCCAAAGCTTACCTTAAACACATTCAGGAAGGTTTGTCTAAAGAAACAGATGATTACCTCAAAATAATATTGATAAAAGAATTATTACAATCTGTTGAAAAAATAGATGCAACAACTTGGCTAAAAAAATGCTATTTAGATTCTAAAAGTTTACTTCCTGTTTTCAAATCTACAAAAAAATTAAAGCCACTTACAGAACCGTTTTTAGAAAAGAAAATGCCAATTGTACAACAGGCAATTAATGATTATTTGGTCAGGTTGAAACGAGACCAGCCAAATGCACCTGATAACATTCAAGTGTTAGATTTGGCAACTAAAACGGGTTCTGGAACAGCAAGTATTGGACTTTGGCGATATTATATTTTAGCAGAAGTCAGACACGGTGAGCACACAGAATTGATGATCTTGGAAATGAAACAAATGCGTCCGTCTGTTCTTTCGCCTTATGTTTATCAACATCCTTTGCTCTTTTCATCCGAAGGTGAGCGAGTTAGCTACGCTGAAAACCTTCATTTACAAAATGCAAATCCATATTATGGCTACACTGATTTGGAAAATCTAACTTATCTAGTTCGCAAAAGAAGTGCTTACAAAAGTCGTATCAAAATATCAGAACACGCCGATTATGACGATTTCAAAACCTACGTTCAAGCTTGCGGAAATGCTTTAGCCCACGCTCATTTGCTTTCTAATGCGCAACATTATGGTAAAAATAATGCTGCTCAAGCTATTTTAAATTCTATTAATGTAAATAATTTCACCAAAACAACTAGTGCTTTTGCTACAAAAATGGCAAAGCAAGTTATTGTTGATTGGAAGTCTTTTATTAAAAACTGTAAGGATAGAATGGTTGTTTTTGAATAGTTTTAGAAACTATTACCCTTCAAACAATTCACTAGCAATACCATCCGCTTGTAATCTTCCCATTTTCGTCAAAGTATATTGATTGCCATTTTGCTGTGCTAATCCGTTTTGAATAAATGTTGGAATTTTTGCTAAAAAGGTATTTTTATATGATTCGCCAAATGATGCAATTTTTTCCATTTCAACGCCCCAAATGGTGCGCAAACCAGTCATTATATATTCATTGTATTGGTCAGAAATAGAGAGTTTTTCTACTTCAAAAGGTACTTTATTATCTTGAATCGCTTTGATGTATTTTGCATTATTCGCAATATTCCATTGTCGAGAATGTCCATTGAAAGAATGCGCTGAGGGTCCTAAACCAAGGTAAGATTTACCTTTCCAGTAATTTGAATTATGAAAAGCGTAATGGTTTGGTTTTGCAAAATTGGAAATTTCGTAATGGTCAAAACCCTTTTGCTCCATATTTTCCATTAATATTAAAAATTGTCTTGCTGCTTGTTCATCGTCAACAGGTTGAACTTTTCCTTTTTTTACAAAATGGTCAAGCGCCGTATTCGGTTCTACGGTCAACGCATAACTTGAAATATGCGGAATATTCAGCTCAAAAGCAATATCTAAATTAGCTTGCCAAAGGTCATCATTCATCGTTGGCGTTCCGTAAATCAAGTCAATGGTCAAATTGTCAAAACCTGCATCTTGAGCATTTTTAATACAACTCAATG
>CAZMEH010000967.1:0-6015 GCA_964564885.1 uncultured Saprospiraceae bacterium
CTCTTTTACTAACCACAGGTTCACATCTGTGGTTACTCATATTCAACCATTTCATGGTTGTTGTTGAAATAAAAAATCTGTCGCAACGCTACAAACCATTCCACAATTAAGGATAGGAAACTATAACTTTACTATATTGGCTTTCAGTAATCAGAATATATCAAAATAATGATTTTACCATTACAAAAACGCCATCGCTTGATTTGGACAGTGCTTGCCATTGTATTGCCAATTGGTTTTGTGAGCGCATATTTCGCTATTCAAGAAACGCCAGTCAATAAAACGACCGAGGAAATACAAGTCATCGGAGCTATTTCAAATGAGTTGTCCGATGAGTATTTCAATGTAATTGAACGAAAAGACGAAAGAACAGACTCGACTATTTATCAGTTGATAGTTGAAGTACTGCAACCTATTCGTCAATCTTCGAGCGTCGTTTATATTTCAGAAACAGAAAAAATTGAAGATGGCAGAGCAATCGGCTTAGTCAATCAGCAAGGAAAATATGTCTTTGAATTACAAGACGGCATGCAAACCAACGATAAAATCTTACTTTACAATCCTATCAATAAAGAGGTTTTCAATATATTAAGTATTAAGTAACAAGCATTTGCTGTTCATTAAATGCCGACTACTCCCGACCTAATTACTTACTACTTAAAACCTACTACCTAATACTTAAATCAATGAGTGCAACTTATAAATTTATACTTTGGAATCGACAAAAGAAGCGTTATGATGTAGTGATGCTGTTGTTGATGCTAACCTATTTAGCTGTTTTCATTGGCGTAACGCTGGCTCAGCATGGCGATGTAATGACTGGCGAAACGCTTGTTATTCGTGCAACAGGTTCATTAGCGATTGTGATGCTACACGTTATTTTGATGATTGGCCCATTGAGTCGATTAAATAAAAAATTCTTGCCTTTATTATATAATCGCCGTCATCTTGGCGTGACGATGTTTTTGGTTTCTGCCATTCACGGCGTATTTAGTTTGATACAGTTTCATGGTTTTGGCGATACAAATCCGCTAGTTTCGTTGTTTACTGCGAATGTTGATTATGGCTCGCTGCGATTGTTTCCATTTCAAACCTTAGGCTTCTTTGCGTTGATTATTCTATTCTTCATGGCATCGACAAGTCATGATTTTTGGTTAAATAAACTAAGTCCGAAAGTTTGGAAAACGTTGCATATGATGGTTTATATCGCTTATGCGTTCTTGATTATGCACGTTATGTTAGGCGTTATTCAATTAGAAAAATCATTCACATCAGTTATTATTTTGTTTATTGGAATGATTTCGATTATTGCATTGCACCTCACGGCAGGTTATCGACAAGGAAAAGCAGGAAAGTTAAAAGAAACAGTGCAAAAAGATGACTTTATAAGAGTTTGTCATGTGGATGAAATCGAGGAAAATCGTGCAAAAATGGTGATTGTTAGAGAAGAAAGTATTGCCATTTTTAAATATGAAGGGAAGTTATCTGCGATTAATAATTTTTGTAAACATCAAAATGGTTCACTGAGTGAAGGCAAATTCGTTGATGGCTGCATCACTTGTCCTTGGCACGGCTACCAATATTTGCCAGAAGATGGTACTTCGCCTCCGCCATTTACAGAAAAAGTAACGACTTATCATTTGAAACTTGTCAATAATGAAATTTGGGTAAATCCTGATCCAGAGCCAGAAGGAACGCATATTGATGCTGTTGTGATTTCTTCTTAGAAGCGAGAAAGGAGAACGTCACGATTGCTCGTGACTGAGAGAGGAGAGATTTTTTCTTGTTTTAATAATAAAGTCTTTATCTTTAAATAGGGTAAAGACTTTTGTAATATTGAAACAAGAAGTCAGCAGGTGAGTGAAATATAGAACTGATTAATCAAAGTTTGAGCTTTTTTTTTAACAAAAACTACCTGATGACTAGATTTATAACTCCTAATTTTTAATTCTTAATTCCACCGATGTCTAATCAAGAAAAGATAAACGAACTAAATAGGCGATTGAAGGAAGTTTCTCGGAAGCAAGAAGGTTTTGCAATCGAAATCAATTCCATTCGACGAGAATTATATGAACTACAGGCAGCTGAATTCAAAACAGAAAAGCCAAAAGAGAAAATCTCACCAATCGTAGAAACGGTTAAGCAACCATTATTTAGAGAAAAGATAGAAAAAATCGTTCGAGACGATGAATTTATTGATACGTCCGTTTCAGAATCAGATGAACCAGTAGTTCAACCTAAAGCTTCCTTCCAAACTTCTTTAGACCTTGAAAAATTCATCGGTGAAAACCTTCTTTCAAAAATTGGGATTATTATCACGGTTATTGGCGTAGCAATAGGCGCAAAATATTCCCTTGACAATGATTTAATTAGTCCATTGACCAGAATAATTTTAGGCTATGTCATGGGCTTAGGTCTTTTGGGTACAGGTATTCGATTGAAATCAAAATACGAAGATTATAGCGCTGTTTTGGTCAGTGGCGCAATGTCAATCATGTATTTTATCACCTTTATGGCATATAGTTATTACGGATTGATAGGTAAATACGATGCTTTTGGAATGATGGTTTTTATCACCATTTTGACCGTTTTAACAGCGACTAGATATAATCGTGAAATCATTGCTTTAATTGGTTTGGTCGGCGCATATGCCGTTCCTTTCTTCCTGAGCGATGGTTCTGGCGATGTTCGTACGATGTTTGCTTACATGACAATCATCAATATTGGGATTTTAGTGATTGCCTTTAAACGATACTGGAAATTATTATACTACTCTGCTTTTGTAGTTACATGGCTAATTTATCTAGTTTGGATTGGAGGAGAGAGTTTTGATAAAAGTATCACAGGAACTGCGATGTTGTACGGAACGATTTTCTTTGTCATTTTTTATGCGACATTTCTAGCTTACAAATTGATACAAAAAGAAGAATTCAATACGATTGATGTTGTTTTGTTATTACTCAATTCGTTTATTTATTACGGTATTGGTTATGCTGTTCTTGAAGCTAATTCAGCAACAGAGGACTTTTTAGGCTTATTCACATTAGGAAATGCCGTGTTGCATTCTTTGGTTAGTTTCGCTATTTACAAGCAAAGACCAGAAGAGAAAAATCTATTTTATTTTACAGCTGGTTTGATGTTGGTCTTTTTGACTATTGCTATTCCTGTGCAATTCGGCGGAATGTGGATTGTTTTGCTTTGGACTGCTTTAGCGGTTGTGTTATTTTGGATTGGTCAAACTCGTAATATTGCCTTTTACGAAGGGTTTTCATATGCTCATATTGCCTTAGCTTTTTTAAGCTTAGTTATCTATTGGTTTGGTGCTTATGACGTACTTACTATACCAATATTTAATGTTTATTTTCTAACAACATTATTATTTGTATTGGCAATAGGTTATCTGAACTGGTTAAATTCTCAATCAAAATATTCAAATTCGGCAACCGTCAAATCAGGATTTATGGGCTTGATGTCCTTTTTTCTACCTGCCATTTTTCTATTTAGCTTGTATTTTATGTTTCGATTAGAAATATCGAATATTTTCCATCAATCATATAAAAAAGCTATAGATGCTGCTGGAGATGAAAATTATTATTCAAGTGGAAACATATCGATATTCAAAGATATTTGGATATTAAATTACTCCTTGTTATTTATCATGTTATTAACATTTTTCAATATTAAAAAGCTAAAATCAGCTACTTTTAGTGTTCTAAATCTTGTATTGAATGTATTAGGAATCATTGTTTTTCTGACGATGGGATTAGATTCGTTAAACGAATTGCAAGAATATTATCTTAATCGATTAGCCGAAAAAAATACTGTTACTTGGTGGAATATCAGTATTCGATACGTTTCATATACTTTCCTAATTGGCGTTTTGTACAGTAGCTACAAATATATATTGTCTCCGTTTGTAAAATGGAAAGATAAACGATTTTTAGATATTGGAATTCATTTAGTTACGCTTATCGTATTGAGTTTTGAGTTAGTTAGTTGGTTAGAATTGACGAATAGTTCCAATTCTGACAAACTAGGTTTGAGTATCCTTTGGGGCGTTTATGCGCTTAGTCTGATTGTATTAGGTATTTGGAAACAAAAAGAACATTTGCGTTTTGGTGCGATTGCTTTATTTGCAGTAACGCTTGCCAAGTTGTTCTTTTATGATATTGCGCATTTGGATACGATTTCAAAAACGATTGTTTTCGTAGTAATTGGTTTGTTATTGTTGCTTGTTTCGTTCTTGTATAATAAGTATAAGGACTTGATAGTTGGTGATAAATAATAAGAATTAGACTTGATATATTTTCAAAATACATCGTAGCTGTATAAAAGGCAAAAAGAGATCATTGCACATCTACATGGGTACGATAGGTTTTCAAAGTCTATAAGGTCTAAATTTTCAGTATTTTACGTTAAATTCGGGTTTTTCCAAAGCCTTAATCAGAGGTAATTCCACCACTTTGGATAAATACAAATCCAAAGCCTTTTGCTTAGGTTCGTCAATTTTATAACTAATATATTTTGTATAATAATCGGACATACTAAAGCTAGGATGCGGTGACGGAACTAAATGAACCAACTGATGGATTCTGCTAACTCCGTATGCTAAAGCTTTATTAAAAACAGAAATGAACTCCTCGGGAAGCGGTTTATTACTCACCCATGCCGCAAATACAAACGGCAAACCAGTGTGCCTTTTCCAAGCTATTCCCAAATCATATTTATAAGGCATTTCCAAGCCAATCGTTCTGTCTCCGATAACTAATGCGCCTGTTGTTCCTTCAATTTCATTGATATAACCTTCTTCCGCTTGCAAAAAAGTAACGGGCGATTTCCAATATTCTTTAAATAGAATCTGAGTAAGCGCAGCAGAAGTACGAGAATGATAATCCAAATAAATATGCGTTAATTCCTTTAATGGTCGTTTGCTGTAAATAGCAACGGTATTAACTTCGCCTTCTGTTCCAATACAATAATCAGAAATGATATAGGGCGTTTTGATTTTTGGAATAATTGCCACAGGCACTAAACCCAAATCAACTTCACCATCCACCAATTTTTGAGCACAAACCGACGGGATATCCAAACTCAAATCAACCATTTCGTCAATTCCTTTTTGGAAAAGACCGTAAAGGAATGGTTTTGTATTCAAATAAGAAACGGCAGAAATTTTTATCATAAGGATAGAATTGTATGATTAATACACAATTACAACGTAAATTTATATAAAGTAGTTTAAACTTTCAAATATATTTGAAAGTTTTGAATATAAGTAATTGTTTGATTACTTATATTGCTATAATTGTTTCGCTCTTGTCCTGATTGCAATCGGGACAAGAGCGAAACAGTTTAAATAAAGCTGGTCTCAAAATATCGCCGCAGCGTCCAGCTTGTCCATTCAAAACAGAGCAAACCAATGACATAACCTAAAAGCCAACCGCCTAGAATATCCGTCGGATAATGAACGCCGACATATATCTGCGCATAACCAATCAGTAATGCCCAGAGTATCAATGGAAAACGTAATTTTCGAAATCGACCACCTAAGACCATAAAGAGATAAATCGAGATGGCCATATGATTCGCCGCATGATTAGACGTAAAACTATAGCCTCGACATTTGATGAGCGTTCTCACGTTTCCAGAAGCCGCCAACTCTTGACAAGGACGAGCCCGCTTGACCGTTCTTTTTATTAATCGAGCGCTTACAGAATCCGCCAGACCAATTGCAAAGACCAAACCGAGGATAACTATCCAGCCTTTTTTACCAAAATTCAACGCAAAGAATACCAATAGAAAAAGATAGAGCGGTATCCAAAACGTCTTATTGCGTATTGCAAGAAAGAAGAAATCCAAAGCAGGATGCGACCATTGCAAATTAATAAGTTGAAAAATATGTTGGTCTAGTTCGAATATATTCATTGATAATTATATTTGCTGCAAACTTATAAGAATATTTTAGTCATTTAAAACTAAAATGAAAATTGGTTATGAAGGAACGTGCAAAATAAT
>CAZMEH010000968.1:0-2072 GCA_964564885.1 uncultured Saprospiraceae bacterium
AAAATAATCAAAACGCAACACTCCTAATTTGTAATTACTCGGTCATTCTGATAGCTATCGGAATATGAACATATTTTCTAATTGTCAACATGTCTACCGATAGGCAGGTTAAAAAACTACCAACTATCAATATATCGACCAGAAGCCAAACCCGTCTCAGGCAAACTATTCAAACCTTTAATAATCCAAGTTCTAGTGTTTTTTGGGTCAATCACATCATCGATTTCCATAACCGCAGCAGCATTCACCGCTTGACCTTGTTGATATGCTTTTTGTAATAATTTCTCATAAAGTGCGTGGCGTTCGTCACCTTCTGGAACTGCCTCCAATTCTTTTTTGAAACCTAAACGAACTGCGCCTTCGAGGTTCATCGCACCAAACTCACCAGAATCCCAAGCAATGGTAAACAAAGGCTCATGAAAACCACCAGCCGCCATCGACATTGCGCCCAATCCGTAGCCACGACGAGTAACAACCGTCATCACAGGAACTTGAATTCCTGCAGCAACAATAAACATTCGAGCCGTATGACGCACCAATGCTGTTCGTTCATAATCAGGACCAACCATAAAACCAGGCGTATCGCACAACGACAAAATCGGTAAACCAAACGAATCGCACAATTGCATAAATCGAGCAGCTTTATCCGCAGCGTCGCTATCAATTGCACCGCCAAGGTGCTTTGGATTATTTGCCATCAAGCCCATTGGCTTGCCATCAATTCTAATCAAAGCCGTAATCATATTTCTACCAAAACTCGGTCGAAGTTCCAAAACTGAATTAATATCCGCCAGCGTATGAATGATTTTACGAACATCATAAGCAAATCTTCTATTTTCTGGAATAAGTGTGCGAAGTGCCGTTTGTTCAACACATTCACGATAAGCAATCGCACCTTGAAAATAAGACAAGTATTGTTTCGCTACTAAAACCGCATCTGCTTCGTCCTTTACCAGAATATCAATCACGCCATTTGGAACTTGAACACTTGCTGGACCAACTTCCTTTGGATGAAATTTTCCTAGACCGCCGCCTTCAATCATCGCAGGTCCGCCCATGCCGATAGACACATTTTGCGTCGCAATAATAATATCAGCGCAACCAGCCAAAGCTGCATTTCCAGCAAAGCAATAACCAGAAACGATAGCAACTCTTGGCATTTTACCGCTAAGTTTAGCAAACTCTACAAAAGTTTTTATATCTAATCCGCCAATTGAAATCGGGTAAAAATCTACATCGCCAGGTCGTCCGCCGCCACCTTCCAAGAAAAATACAATCGGATGTTTCATTTTACTAGCTACTTCTAACATTCTATCCAATTTCTTGTGATTGAATGCGCCTTGCGTACCAGCTAACACCGTATAATCATAGCTCCAAACCAAACATTGAGCGGCTTTATCCTCAAACCATTGACCGTTTATAGAGCCAATTCCTGTAATCAAACCATCGGCAGGTGTTTGTTCTTTTAATTCCTGCATGGATTTTCTGCCACGTTGAGCAGCCAAGAGTAAACCACCATATTCAACAAAGGAATCATTATCACATAAATCTTGAATATTTTCCCTTGTCGTGCGTAGCCCTTTTTTGTGGCGTTTGGCAATAGCTTTCGGTCGGTTTTTGTCTTCGAGATAGGCTTTTCGTTCTTGTAGTTCTTGTAAACTTTTGCGGATTTGGTCTGACATGGTCTAACTATGGTTTGCTGACAGTCCATCGTGTGGCTGTTAGTCAGTTTTGATTAAAAATAGTTGAACACAAATTTACATTATTTCTTGTATCACCGCTTTTAGACTTGCAAAATTTGAAAAAATAGATAAAGTCAAATTAGAAATTGCTGCACGTTCCTAAGTAGTAAAGTATGGTTATTGATAATTAGAGACTTGGGTTATTTTTAAATATTAGTCAGCAATTCGAAGTTTAGAACCGATGCTTAATAAACGTTTAATATAAAGTACTGATAATCAATGTGTAAATATTTATGACTACTTATTTGGATAAAAAACAAAAAAGTTATGTCAAATTAAGGACATCCCATGTCAAAAAACCAAAAACAGTACTTACTCCACCTAGGGCTA
>CAZMEH010000969.1:0-2474 GCA_964564885.1 uncultured Saprospiraceae bacterium
ATTAGATATAATTGAAATTTTGCTTGCCTTAGCTGCTCTTATAACAGGACTTATTTCTGCTTTGACAGGTAATACGACATATCAAATTAAATCAATATCTAATCTTCGTGAAGGAGTTCAAGAAAATGTTGCTAATTCCTTAGAAAGTGGTCTTGATGGTGCCGCACTAGGTTTTGCAATAATTGCAGCGTGTTGTATCGTGATGATGACATGGATTGAAATTACTCGTTTTAAAAGAAATGATAACCAATAAGCAATGAAAGAGGAAAATCACAACTGCCTAGATTTAAATCAAACAAAAGAGCATATTGAAAACTATGGACTCTCCGTAGTTATGATTGAGGCAACAGATTATTTACCTTCATTTGCATATAGTGTTGGTTTAAAAGAAGTCTATCGACATCCTGAAATAATTGCTTTTGGGCTTAGAACTCAACTCTTACATCAAATCATAAATGATGTGGTTGAAATTATAAAAAAAGAAGGCGCAATAAATCCAAACAAAGAATATAAAAACATTTTTCAAGACAGTCGAGTAAAATTCTTGAAGATTGATAGTAGAAATATTGAAGATTATTTTGGCGTGGCAATCAAATATTATAACACGATAGAAATTGAAGGATTACAGCTAGTTTGGACTGATAGAAATAATAAGTTTCCTTGGGAAAGCGGATTTGAGGAAGAATTCAAATTTAAGCAACCTTTATTAGATAGAAATGCTGAATTTAAATTTAAGGAAGAAAAAAACCTTGGCATATTTACAACAGAACAATGGTTAGAAAATAATGAACCGATTGTAAGAGTTGTGCATGATGAAGACGGAGATTGGCAATTCTTAACCGAAGAGATTGATTTTGAAAATATAAAATTAGTTACATTGGAACAAGTGATTTTGAGAGATAAAACTCTAAATGAAATTTTTGACCTTGAATACGGAGAAGAAGCGGAAAGAGGTTTCATTGGAGGAAAATGGAAGCGAAATAAGATTGAAAGTGAAGATTTATAAATCTGAAATAGGGCATCAATTGAGCTTTTAGCATTTTATAAAAATAATTCTATGGATTGGCGATATGAAATGAAATATGTCTTGCGACAAAATGAATGGCAAAAGCTGCAACAGGTTTTGCTGGAACACCCTACGAGTTTCCAAACGGCTTTTCCAGATAGAATTGTGAATAATATCTATTTGGATACGAATGATTTGGAAACTTGTAATGATAATTTGGCTGGAATCTCTGAGCGTAAGAAATTTCGTATTCGTTGGTATGGCGAAGAAGAAAATTTTGATGAGGCGGTTTTGGAGATTAAAATCAAAAATAATGCGCTAGGAAGAAAAGAGTTTGTAAAAATTGATTGGAATGGAGAGAAACTATCTAATCAAATTCATAAGAATCACGGCGGATTAGTGCCTGTTTTACAAAATCAATACCTTCGTTCTTATTACCTCAATTGGGAAGAAAATTTTCGGTTGACAGTCGATAGGCGCATTAAGTACAAGCCTACAAACCGTTATTTTTCAGCAGACTACAGCGATGCTTTTAATGATGAACATATCATTGTGGAGCTAAAATTCAAAGCGGAGGATTTTGAACTACATAAGGAAATCACCCATTATCTGCCATTCAGACCAACAAAGCACTCAAAGTACGTTACAGGGATTTTTTATTGTTACTCGTAGGTTTGTAGCATTTTGTATGCTTCTTTTTATTTATATTTACAATCTTCATGAAAAGTTAGGTATCGGACACCTAATCCCGATAGGAATCGGGAGTCTGACCCTTGGTAAACTAACAAATGACCAGTCAAGATATTAATGAAATTTTAATCAATCCAGCAGCTTTGGCTTTGGTTGGACTCGATGAATTAAAGAAATTGCAAGTGCAGTTTCCTTATTCACAGGGATTTCATTTTTTGATGGCAAAGAAGTTGATTCAAGAGAAGTCGCCAGCATTTGAAACAGGTCTTCACATGGCATCTACTTATGCGCTAGACCGACGATTTTTGTATGATTATTTAAATAATCAGCCTAAAAAGGTTCAAAAGTCTTTTGAAGTTAATACGGGTAATCTTTCAAAACTTCAACTTGAATTAGTTGAGGAAGAAGAAGATAACCAAAAATATGATGATTGGGTAGAAGATATTGACGCTTCCGAAGAAGAAGACAATAGACCTGCTATTGAAGCGGATATTGATAAACGACTAAAAGCAATTTTAGGGAAATTTAGTCATGAACCCGAAGACCAGCATTTAGTTACTGCCGTCAATCGCATCCGAAATATGGAACTAGGAGGCGAAACAAAATCAACTGAACCAGTAGAAATCCCAGAAGAACAAAAAATATTTTTCATTACGGATAATCTAAGTGAAATCAAAGAAGATGGTTTAGAGACTGTTGATTTGATTGATAATGATTGGGAAAGTATTGAAGTAAAGAGTTCCATCGAATTTATTAAAGAAAGTGAATTCTCTGATGA
>CAZMEH010000970.1:0-5250 GCA_964564885.1 uncultured Saprospiraceae bacterium
TTCTTTGAAAAGTACCGTTATTTTCGATAATTCTTATAAAAATCATGAAACAGTTACGGAGTAGATAGCCTACTCCGTAAATTCGGAGGTAGTAGTGAGCAGTATAATTGTCTGCTTATCAGATGGTATAATTGGCAATTTGCCAACTGTCAACTGGGTTAAAATTTGTATTTAGCGTTTTTCTATGAGATTCTCAAAGAACCGAAACTGTTAGTGATTACTATCAACTCGAACCACTAGATCAAGCCTTATGAATTTAGATCAAAACCCTCAGAGATTACTAATTTACAAAAAAACAGGCTACCCAATAGATATTGGATAGCCTGTTTTCAAAGTAAATGTTATAATTTACAAATCTAGTTTTTGTCCCACCACAATTTATCTGTTACTTGAACAACAGGTGTGTTAGAATTAAACGCAAGTTCATCAGTTCCGTAAGGAAAACGAACTGGAATAGTATTACCATCATTAGGAGTAAGAGCAGGCATACCTGTACGTCTCCAGTCAGTATATGGTTCCATAGTACCAAAAAGAGCAATAGATTTTTGCGTCATGATATGCTCCATAGTTACATTACCAACACCAGGATCATTGTTAGTCATGAATTCTGCATAATTTGCACTTAAACCAAAGTGAGCAAAAGCAGCTTCAACACCAGCAGACCAAGCAGTATGAATATCAGCATTATCACCACCTGTTTGCATTAAACATTCAGCTTCTATAAACTTAATCTCACGATAAGTAATCATAGGCTGATTATATGCATCTACAAAGTAAGGATGCTCAGTATTGAATGTATTATCCAATAAGTTCAAACGGTTTGTATCAGCAGCACCTGTCATCATAGCACGGTAAGTCGGGTGAAATTCAATATCACCTGTACGACCGTTCATGAAACGGTACCATTGACCTTGTACTGAACTACTATACTGTAAATTCATATCACCACTTGCATCAGCAAATGCGTTACCAGCAGCAGTTAGTGCAGCAGTATAATTAGCACCATCAACAAGTGCTAAGTGTAAACGACCACGAGCTACAATTCCATTAGCAGCAGCAATCCAAGAAGCAACATCACCAGCGTAGATTAAGTCATCACCGCCAGGAGATACAGCACCAGGATCACCGTTAAATAAATTAATAGCCTCTGATAATAAAGAAAATACTTCAGTATAAATAGATTCTTGAGTATCAAAAACAGGAGTTAAGTTGTCTACTCCTTGAAAAGCTTCAGTGTAAGGCATATCGCCCCAAACATCAGTTGCATTCATTAAATGGTACGCCATTAATGTATTAGCAACCGCTTCATAGTGATTGAAACCAGCAGTGTTTGCTTTTGATTTCAATATTTTTACCTCATTCAAAATATTAGCATAAGTGTTCACCCATGCTGTATTAAAGTTAGCTGGTTCATAACCAGTGTAGTTGTTAATAGAAGACCACTGACGAGCAACACCTTCTGCTTGTTGTGTTAAGATACTAGAGAAGCGAGCAAAGTCACCACCATAAATATCAGCTATTTCTACTTCAACAGAAGTAAGTATAACATCTACCGAAGCATCGATAGGACTATTAGGGTTGACATTAATATCTCCGAAATAGTTTTCGCAAGATGTTAACCCTAGTGCTAGAGCAATTATTAAAATGCCATATATTTTACGAAACATCGTTTTCTATTTTAATATAGTTAGAAAATTTTTTCTAAGGATAAATTAGGCGGCTTACAGACCTTATAGGTTTTCAAAACCTATAAGGTCTAGCCTTTTGTATTTATCTAAAAACTTTCACTAAAAATAATTCGAATTAAATGATTAGAAACGAACGTTCAAACCAATTGTGAATGAACGAGTAGAAGGCATGTTAAAGTAATCAAAACCTTGTGCATTACCTGTACCCTCTAAACTTGTTTCTGGATCAACACCTTCATAAGGAGTTGATAACCAAAGATTACGACCTGTCATTGACAAATTAGCAGACTGAATTTTATCATCTAAACCAAACCAACTAGGATCTAAGTCTAAACCTAAAGAAAGTAGACGTAAACGATACCAAGTTGTTTCTTGTACAAATTGCTCATCAACAAGACCAAAACCACCTACTGAAGATGTCCAGTAATCTTGTCCACGTACAATTTGAATATCATTAACAGTACCGTCAGATTGCTTAACACCTTCAATAGCGAAAGGAGCTTCTTCACGACTATCAGCAGTAAATTGAGAACGACCGAAGAAAGATAATGCCCAAGCAGTACCATTCCACATTTGTCCACCTTCTCTCCAGTCAAATAAGAAACCAACGTTAACTGGTCCTAAAGACAATGTATTATTCCAACCTAAAGTAAAGTCAGGATTTGGATTTCCTAATACACGTAAAGTACCATCAGCAATTTGGTAACCATTCTCACCACTTCCATCGTCATTAATAACGATATCACCTTCAGGAATAGTTAAACCATCATCATCAGCACCACCTGCACCAGTACGTAAGTAAGCACCACCAAATAACTGAGCATAAGGCTGTCCAGCTACTAAGAAAGTACCTGTACCTGTGAAACCACCAATCTGTAATTGCTCAAGACCTTGAGCCAAAGCAGTAACAGTTGTACGGTTACGGTCAAAATTCAATTGAGTAGTCCAAGTAAAGTTCTTAGTTTGAACAGGAGTAGCAGAAACGATTATTTCTAAACCGTTAGCTGTAATCTCACCAGAATTCAAGTATGCAGAAGTATAACCAGTAGATGCTGGTAAAGACGCATTGATAATCAAGTCAGAAGAAGTACGGTCATAGTAAGTAACGTCTAAGTTAACTCTACCATTGAAGAAACGAAGATCAGCACCTACTTCTAAAGTAGTTGTTTTTTCAGGAACTAAGTTAGGATTACCTAAAGTGTTAGACTGAACAAAACCAGCATTTCCGTTGAATGGGAAATTAAGTCTTTCGCCCCATCCATCACCTGGATTAGGATTAACAAATGCCGTAGAAGTAACATAAGCAAATGGTGCACCACCACCTACTTGTGCATAAGATAAACGTAGTTTACCAAATGACAATACGTCTTTATTCTCTAAAAATTCAGAGAATACAAAACCTAAACTAGCAGATGGGTAACGGAAATCAATATCTCCACCATTAAATACTTTAGCAGGATCAATTAAAGTAGAAACCCAATCATTACGAGCTGTCAACGTTAGATATAAAAAGTTTTTATACCCAAAATCAAGAGAAGCGTAAAGACCAGCAGTTTTTCTACCAGTAACAATTTGATCAGCAGTTATAGCAGATGCGTTCGTAATGTGAACAAAATCTTGTAATGCAAGATTATCACCTTGCTTATAGTTATTCTCACCGTAGTAGCTGTACATATTAGAACCTACTAAGTAAGAGAAAGATAAGTCGTCAGTCAATTGACCACCACCATTAATATTCAAGTAAGTATCTTGTATTTTAACTGAATAATCATCATGAATTACACGACCTCCAGAAAATGTACGAGAACCAATTTCGAAGTTTTGCTTACGAGTATCAGTGTAAAAATCAACACCTGTTTTGAATGAAAAGTTTAACCAAGGGCTAGCCGCATAGTTAAGTCCAACATTACCATATCCACGGTCAACTTTTTCGTTACGTAAAGTATTGTTTGTTGTCCAATATGGATTATCATATCCACCACCACCACGGTAGTTACGTTGAGTACCATCAGCAAATTCGTATGCTAATTCAGTATTAACTGGATCATCAAAACCACCTGCATTATCAAATGACGCAGGAGTACGTAGCAAACCTAACAATAAACCAGAAGTGTTAGAACCTTGCTGAACACGACCATAGTCAGAACGAACGTAGTTAGCTGTTGCATTGATCGTAAACTTATCAGTGATATTCAAAGAAGTTCCAAGAGAAAAAGTGTTACGGTCGTAAGTGTTATTAGGAACGATACCTTTACTTTGTAAGTTTGAGAAACTTGCACGGAAAGTAGCAACTTCGTTACCTCCATCAATAGATAAAGAGTTTGTTGCACTTGTACCTGTTTGGAAGAAATTACCAACATTATCGTAAACGTTAGCAGGTTTTCCAGTACCACCTAATTGAAGGCGACCATTTGGATCATAAGCATAATCAGTAGCACCATCATAAGTTAAATCAGAAATTGCTGGGCCCCAAGAAGTAGAAGAACCTGTTTCAGGAGCGTCATAAATACCGTTCCAACCTTGAGAGTACTTGTTTTGAAGTGCAGGTAATTGAGTAACATTTTCGAAACCAAAGCTAGTGCTAAAGCTAATGTTTAATCCTTTACCAGCTTTACCCTTCTTAGTTGTGATAATAACAACACCTGATGCACCATCCAATCCGTAAAGAGCAGTAGCAGCAGCACCTTTCAGTACGTTGATACTTTCGATATCAGCAGGATTGATGTCCATTGCACGGTTACCAACAGCTGTACCAGCAGTTGCAGCTTCAGAGTTGAAACTAGAGTTATCAACACGAACACCATCAATGATGAATAAAGGTTGATTGTTACCGATTAAAGACGTTTGTCCACGAATAACAATACGAGAACCACCACCAACAGTACCAGATGAACGAATAACGTTCACACCAGCAGCTTGTCCACGAAGTGCATCTACAACACTTGGAGTTGCAGCTTTTTGAATAGCTTCTCCGCCAACTCTTTGAACAGCATAACCAATAGCTTTGTCATCTTTAGCAACACCTAATGCTGTTACGACAACGCTAGTAGTAGTATACCCTTCTACTAAAACAATGTTAAGAACGTTCTCAATACCTATAGTTACTTTTTGAGTAGTGTAACCAGTATAACTAAAAACTAAAACGGTAGAACCTTCAGGTATAGTAATTGAATAATTACCTGCGGCATCTGTAACTGTCCCTGTAATAGTACCTTCAACGAGTAAGCTAGCACTGATTAGACCTTCGCCTGAATCAGAATCTGTAACTTTACCCGTAATAGTTCTCTGTGCCAATAAGAAACTTACTGACATCAAGACTATTGCGAAAATTAGTGAAAGTTTTTTCATGAAAATTAGATTTGATTAGATAAATTAATGACTAAATAATTTAAGTAGTATTTGCAAATTTATAACTTTTAAACTTGATTCTTAAGATACAATTAACAAAAAGATAATCACAAAATGTCTTTGGATTTCGTTTAGTTTATCTTTAAAGCTTTTTTATAAAATATACATTAAAATATATTTAATAGATAAAATTCTGATTATTAACTTATTATTA
>CAZMEH010000971.1:0-3669 GCA_964564885.1 uncultured Saprospiraceae bacterium
AACTGATGTTACGCAAAGGATTAGTCGAAGTCAATTTTTCGAAAAACCCAAAAACTAAATAAGCTATAACCTTAAAGGAGCATCGCTCCGACACGGTTTGTAGCTGGGAATTAAAAAAACAGATTAGGAGCGTAGCTTCGGCACGAAAACACTGCATTCGTGTCGAAGCTACGCTCCTAAAATTTATTTTCAACCTTTTTTCTACAAACTGTGACGAAGCTATGCTCCTTTTAGACTTGTGTGTAATCTATAAATCTCAGAAGTATTATTATACGGAGAAATTTCAAAAATTAATCCTCTTTCTCTTCATTTAAACTATCATAAATTTGTTGTAAAATATCTTGTGAAGAGCTATAAGGAAAGTATTTAGGCTTGCTTAAAATACTTGAATTATAGAATTTATAACCATCTTTTTTGCTAACGGTACGAGCAATAGAAGTGAAATGCGCCATAAGGGAATTGTACAATAAATTAATATAACGGCTATTATAACTTTCACCAACTTCTTTGACCATAATAATAAAATCCTCATGGTCAAAGTTGGTATAAGTATGGTAAGCTTGACCATTGAAAGTTGGTAAACGTCCAGTCATTTCCTGTATTTCTGGGAATTTTTCAAGGAATTGAAGAATTTGAAAACGCTGAGTACAAGCGGAAATAATATTCAACATAAAAATAGCTTGCTCTTCTGCTGTTTCTAAATCTAACGTATCATATTTAAAATCATATTTGCTCAAATCATTGGTATTCATTAAAGCAGAAAACTTTCCTTTGATGCACTCGTAATAATAGTTAAGCGCAATATTATTTGAAGGATAGTTGTTCAAATTTTCTTCAAGAATGGCTGTATTTGGAATAGTATCAGAGAAATTATTGAAAATACCATAGATAATTGTCCAAGCGACTAAATCTTCATAAGAAGGCTTTTTTAGAAACTCAATATTTAACATGGTCTCATTTTCTGCAAGATATGCGAGCATCGTCTTTGCAACTTGACCAAACTTTCCATCCAAATGAGGTGTTAATTTATCGGTTGCTATATTATCAAAAAATATAACGTCGTCCGAGAATGTTTCTGCTATTTGAATAAGGTTTGCTTTTTCTTCGTCAGTATAGGATACTTCGTCGATTTGTGCAAAGAGGAATGATGTGTTGAAGGCAAGCGTGATTAGTAGAACCCAAAGTTTCATATTTGATATTATTTTTGTACAAGTAATGAATGTAGCAGTTTTTTATATGATTATCTATTGCCAAGTGCTTTATAGGTTGGATGGGAATAGAGATTTTGGATTAAAATTGAGCTGTCAGACGACTTTAAATCGTCTGACAGCTCAATTTATTTAACTCCCGTCCAACCTGTAAAACACAGCCTGTTTCGTCATTCGGGATGGCAATAAATATAAAAGAACTGATGCAATGAATGTATATCTTCTACAAAACTAACGGATTATGAATGGCTAACGTACTTTTAGCAATATTTAAATTTAACCATTTAAGATTCTTAAAACCAATTCTTTTGTCATAGTCTGACCTAGCGCACGTTTCCTCAATTCATCATAAGGGAATCTGAAACTACAGCCTGTCTGCCAATTACTGCAACCATAAGCCGTTTTTCCTTTGATGACTTTTCCAATACCGCATTTCGGGCAAGACGGTTTTTCTGCTGTTTTTTTGACAGCAACAGGCTTTGCTTTGCTCTTAATGGTTGTATTAGAAACCGAATTTCTTGGTTTGGGAGTTGCCTTTATTTGAAATTGCAATTCATGATTATCATCAAAATGAAGTTTACCTTTTTCAGTTTTTCCATTGAGTTTAAAACCAGAAAGCTGAATAGTAGAACCATTTTCAAGTAAACGAATCAATTGCTTTTGAGGTAATTCTTTCTCGCCAAATGCAAAAGGTAAACGAAACGAACAATCGTCTTTCCAGCGAGAACAACCGTAAGCTGTTTTTCCTTTTAGAAGTTGTCCTTGCTGACATTTGGGACAGGTTTGACCAGCGATTTTGCTGATTCTATTAATGGTAGCTTTTGCTTTTTGAGCCGTTTTAGGCGTTTTAGGCGTTTTAGGCTTTGGCTGTCTTGCTGGTACATTTTGAGTTTTTGACGGCGCAGCAATTTTGTGATGGCTTTTTGACTGACGAACCTCCGTCACTAGCGAAGAAACCATCGTTTTCATCTCATCAATAAACGTCTTTGCACTGTATTCACCTTGCTCAATATCCCTTAATTGCTTTTCCCATTTTCCAGTCAATTCTGCGGATTTCAACAAATCCATCTCTATCGTATCAATCAATTGAATACCAACAGGCGTAGGAATAATGAGTTTGCGTTTGCGTTCAATATACTTGCGTCGAAACAGCGTTTCAATAATATTTGCCCGAGTCGCAGGTCTACCGATGCCATTTGCTTTCATCAAATCCCGCAATTCATCATCATCAACCTGTTTTCCTGCGGTTTCCATACCTCGCAAAAGCGTTCCTTCTGTGTAGTTTTTTGGTGGCTGAGTTACTTTCTCGACTAGATTTGGCTCGTGTTCGCCTGTTTCTCCTTTTTTAAATGTTGGTAAAATATTTTCCTCCTCTTGCTTTTTACCACCTTTATCATCACTATGAGCTAGTTGTTTTTTAGATTTCTGAAAGAGGACACGCCAACCTTCTTCTAATATTTCTTTTCCTGTTGCTTTGAATTTTATACCATTTGATTCACCAATAACGGTCGTTTTTGAGACAATACAATCGGGATAAAATGCAGCAATAAATTGTCTAGCAATTGTATCATAAACATTCCATTCATTGCCTTGAAGGCTTCTTTGAACACCTGTCGGAATGATAGCGTGATGGTCTGTTACCTTTTTATCATTAAAAACCTTTGCCGATTTTCGAATAGGTTTGCCTAATAAAGACTGCGTAAACTGACTATAATTAGTCAACTTACTCAAAGTGCCAGAAATTTTTGGATAAACATCATTTGGCAAATAAGTCGTATCAACTCTAGGGTAAGTAACGAGTTTATTTTCGTATAGTTTCTGAACAATTTTGAGCGTTTGGTCTGCCGAATAACCGAAACGCTTATTGCAATGAACTTGCAAACTCGTCAAATCAAATAGTTTCGGAGGATATTCTCGACCTTTTTTCTTTTCAAAAGAAAGGATTTCAAAAGGATGTCCTTCGACTTGCTGCAAATGTTTTTGACCAATTTCCTTTTTTAATAAACGTCCTTTTTCGCTATTAAAAATAACCTCTCGATAAATTGTTTGCAATTCCCAATATGGCTCTGGAACAAAATTTTCAATCTCTTTATATCGTTCGACAATCATCGCCAAAGTCGGCGTTTGCACTCGACCAATTGACAAAACTTGTTTATATCCACCGTGTTTTAAAGTATATAATCGAGTCGCATTCATGCCAAGTAGCCAATCGCCAATCGCACGAGAACTACCTGCATAGTACAAATTATCAAAATCACTAGCATTTTTTAAATTCTTAAAACCTAGTTTAATCGCTTCTGGAGTTAGCGAAGAAATCCAAAGCCGAAGCACCTTACCTTTATAACCAGCTTGTTTCAAAACCCAACGCTGAATGAGTTCACCTTCTTGACCCGCATCACCGCAATTGATAACAAGATCTGCTTGCTTGCAAAGTTTTTTAATAACATTAAACTGTTGGCTA
>CAZMEH010000972.1:0-10507 GCA_964564885.1 uncultured Saprospiraceae bacterium
CCATTTGCTGCTACAATAGTAATAGAAGCATCTTCTATACTACAGTTTGTACCGTCCAAAGGTGTTACACTAACATATGTTGAACCACAATCGGTATCCGCACAATCCGTGAATCCATCACCATCGTCGTCAAAATTATTATTACAAATTTCACTTCCTTGAATTAAGGAAACTAACGCTGTATCTCTTGTTCCATAATTGTCAACAATGATGTAATAGAATGTATCTAAACCATTGAAACCACTCAACGGCATATAGTCAATATAATCATCAGAATAATCATCAATTGTTCCGTTCAATTCCACATTTACAGTTCCGCCGCCTACTGTAATGCCAGAAATACCGTCAGTACCTGCACTTAGCAATCTAATCGTATCACAACTTAATGGGTCACTATCTGCAATACCTTGATGCAATACATCAAAATTTTGATTATTGGTATTTGGTGTGTAGACAAATATATCTTCGGTTGCAATTGGCTTTTCGTTGATGAGATAAGCAATAGTTACTTGCGATTGAGTTCCATCTGGATTTTGTATTGCGACAGAAGCTTCTTGCATTCCACAAACGTTTGCTCCTGCTAATGGAGCTTTATAATTTAGTGTATTATTAGAAAAGGTAAAACTACCTGGAGCATTATCAATTGGAGTAACAGAACTAATCGTACTAGGAGAACCTAAACAACTTTCTACCATAATGCCATGGGAAGAAACTTCTCCTGCATCTAAGGTATCATATATATAATAGGTTGTGGGTGCTAAGGCTACTGGGTCAAGTATTTTCGTAGAACTAAAACTTGTCAAAAAGCCGTATGCTCCCGTCCAACTACTTCCAATTAAAAGTCCAAAAATAAATGGTACATCAGCTTCTGCAATGTTTGTATTTATGGGATCAATATCACTTGCATCAAAGTAAACTAATGAATAATCAGTACCTGTAACAGTTTGAGCGGCACCAAGATTAGAATATGGTTGACCTCTGAATGTCAATGAGGGCAAGTCTGCTGTCGGAATAACTAAATAAGCTATGTTATTACCACTAAATTTAGAAAACTCAATTCTTCTACTGCCATTACAATTTCCAATTGCTGGCACTATCGCCATTCCGATTTCTCCTTGGGTTTCTCCAGAAACATGATATAAATAAGCATTTTTTGATGTATTTATATAATATGGCGTTCCTGGTACACCATTAATGTCAATTACATAATGCTCTCCAGCGTTAATTGTCGCAAGAGTAGCACCATTCATTTTGATAACGGTGTTATTTTCATTAGCTACGACTACCGCATAATCCGCATCATTTCCAGTTGAACTTCCTCTAGCTATAATGTACTCATTGCCTGTCAATCGAATAGGAACAATTTGATCTACGCCACCGTCTTTGTTTGTTGTATTAAGTACTTTAGTGTGCTGACTACCTGTATTTACGGCAATAGGTTTGTCGGCAGTAATTAATAATCCTGCAAAAAATTTATCACTATCATGAGGCTGAACCATATAGGTTTCTTTTGCATCCAAAGTGATGCTATGAATCGGAGTATTAATTGAATAGAAGTTTTTACTTCCATTATTAAATGTAACCGTTGTTCCATCTTCTGTTGCCATCACAGAAGTAAAATGTAATTCATCAGATCCTCTGTTTATTAACGTCTTTGTTGGTGTCGCTACTCTAAAGGCATAACCAAGGGCTTCATCACCTTTTAGGGTAATAATGAATGAATTAGATGTATTTTCTAATACATAATATGCTTGAATTGGCGCATTTGCATCAATAACTAAACCTTCATCTGATTGAGGACTATTAATGTCTTGCGTTTGTACTAAACCAATATTTATCTTAATAGGATTTCCGATACTAACGATCGTATCTAGTATAAATGAACCATCCTTATTGTGAATAGATACATTTACAGTAGCATAAGATGTTGAAATTTTCAAAAATGTTGAATCACTCTTATCTATATCTTTCCAAACAGAAGGTAAATAATATCTATTACTTGTAATAATAGTCGTTGATTGTGTGAAATCTGGACAATCTGGATCATAACTATCTATTAATCCATCGCCATCATCATCTATTCCATTTCCACAATCTTCCATTGCTGAAAACATGATGTTAAACAATGGACTGTTCAATGTCAGATTTGGTAATGATGAATTAGAAACTACTACATTATATGAACCAATATCTCCTGCTGAGAAATTAGGAATAGTGTAACTTGGCGTATCAGTCGTTGCTATCAAGTTTCCATTAAAATACCAGTTGTAAATGCTTGTGGTAACTAATGGGTCAATTCCTAAATCTAGTGTTATGGAAGTTCCTCCTGCGGCTACGACTATTGTCGAGTCTGATATACCAAAGATTGTGTCTTGTGGAACATAAGTGTAACTACTCGCACTTAAATTAGCGTTAGTGCTAATCAGTAAATCATTTACAGCAAAGTTCATTAAAATATCACCTATTGTAAAGTTGTTATTTTGTATTTGTAAGTTAGCTAGGTTCGATAATATGGTTGAATAATCTGGAACAACTCTCGAAAGTTGATTATTACTTACATTAATCGACTCTAGTGATGTAGAAAAATCGAATGTAGGTAATATTCCTGTTAACTGATTTCCTTGTAAATTTAAATTAAGTAAGCTTGGTAAAGCTGTAAAATTAGGAATAGAGCCAGTTAATTGATTATTACCTAACTCTAAATATTGAAGGCCTTGTAAACTAAGATTGGGAACAGAACCGCTAAATCCGTTATTACTTAAATTTAAATAAACCAGATTTGGGTTAGTCGAAAAGTCAGGCAATGTACCCGTTAAATTATTTGAAGCACCATTAAGTGTTAATGTCTCCAACATTGGTAAATTAATATTTGTCAATGTACCACTTAGGTTATTATCATTTAATGCTAAAGTCGTTACACAACCTGCTGCATCTACGCTTACACCATGCCATGTATCAATTGGCGTATTGAAATTCCATGGATTACCAGCATTTGGTACAGAACACAGAGTAGTTATACAATCAAATGTCGTAGCAGAATAAGTCCAATTAGCCCCATTATTTGAATGATACAAATCAATAATCGCTAACGAATCACTACTTCTATCAGTATAAATTTTGATCGGATTATTCGTATATGGATATTCGCAAGTTCCATTGTCATTCCTTACATAAGCATTATAAGTTCCTGCACCTAAGTTTGGAAAAGAGGGATTTGTTTGCCAAGTATTTCTACCGTCTATTGAAAATTCATAGTTGCCTGTACCGCCGCCTGAGGTAGTAATAGTAACCGAACCGTTATTTACTCCACAACTCGTTACATCCGTTTTCACAACCGTCAATACCGTTGGTAGATTTGATATAAGCGTAATTGGGTTGGATGAATAAGCCGATGGACAACTATCGTCCGCCGCATTTCGAACCAAACAATGATAAACGCCCGACGACAAGCCTGTGAACGTCTTGCTAGCTTGCCAAATACTACCGCTATCAATAGAATATTCATACGTTCCACTTCCCAAAGTCGCAGTGATTTGTATTGATGCGTCATTTGCACCACAATACGACTCATCATTCCGATTGACATAAACTATTGAAGCGCCACAATCACCATCGGTGCAATCAATAAATGTATCACCATCATCATCTATACCATTTCCACAAATCTCTGTTGTGTAAAAACTCAACTGATAACCTGCACTATACAACGTCAATCCTAGCACATTACTATTGGTCACTTCAACGGTATAAACGCCTGTATCAGCCGCTGTAATATTTGATAATGAAAGCGAATGGACACTTGTTGTAGACGGAAGAAGGTTTCCATTCAAATACCACGAATAAGTGCTTGTTGTTACACCCAAATCTATATTTAGATTAATCGTGTGACTACCACCAACCGAAACATAAGTGGTATCATTTGCACCAAATTTTGCTTGTGGTGTGTAAGTATAAGAATGTACTGCTACTGATCCATTTCCTATAATGTGAGCATTGTTCTTCGTATAATTTGGTTCTAGATCTTCAAATGTAAATTTATTTATTTCTACTTCTAAATCATTTAAATACAATAAATTATCAGAAAAATCTGGAATTATTCCCGAAAAAGAATTTTTACCTAATTGTAAAATCCTAACACCTGGTATACCTGTAAAATCTGGAATTGCCCCTTCTAGTTGATTTCCCTTGAGTCGTAATATCCTCAGGGCAGGTAAAACAAAATCTGGAATTACACCTGAAAGATTATTAGAGTTCAAATATAATATACTAATACTTGGTGTCGAATCAAATAATGGAAGAGCATTCGTTAATTGATTACTAGAAATTTTGAGCTTCATCAAATTTGGTAAATTAGCGAAATTCGGAATAGATCCACTTATCAAATTACTCCCTAGGTTAAGTTCAAGAACACTTGGAATTCCAAAGAAATTGGGCAAGCTACCTGTTAAATTGTTTCCTTGTAAATCTATATATTTAACTGCGTATAATCCAACATTTGGTACAGTTCCTATTAAGCCATTGTCATTTAGAATTAGCTTTTCGATACAACCATTAGCATCTACATCAACACCATGCCATGTCTTAAAAGGTGTAGTCAAATCCCATGCGTTTCCACTATTAGGAATACTACCCGTTACATTAAATCCGGTATAATCTGTAGCATTATAAGTCCAAGCAAAACCGCCATTATTCGTATAAATATCTACCAAACTCAAAGAATCTTGCGTAGTAAGTATCGCAACAGTTACTGGATTGTTAGCATACCATTCATGGCAAATGGTATCTAAATTTGCTATTACGATATTGTAATCACCAACCGTCAAATTGTGGAATATACTATCTTGATACCAATTCATACCGTTGTCTATTGAGTATAAAAACAGTTCATTCGTCGTTGGTGTAATGGTAATTTTTCCATCATTGACTTTACAAGTAGCGGCTTCTTCTACAACATTAGCTAGAGCAGGAGAGGTTAAGTTTTGAATAGTCGGTTGCCAAGTTCCTGCTGTTTGAGAAGTCGTTCCTGTCGATTGCACAACAATGTCATAAGTTCCCGAAGCAACATTTAAGAAACTATCTGAATATTGAAAAGTAGCACCATTATTTATAGAGTATTGAATTAGACTATCAGAGATAACTTCTGTGAAAAAATTATTGCTGATATCCAAAAACGATACTAGGTAAAATTCCTTTTCCAATTGCCCAAGTATATCAGAGCCGCACTCCATCTCTAAACGACTATCCTTTTCTGGACCCAATCCTGTTATTAAATGAATGTGATCACCAAAGTCAGTTAACCCAAAGTCAGAAGCTACAAGATGTAAAGTATCTCCTTTGTTCACATTTGTTCTAATTGGTACTGGATAAGTGTAGTGACCACTACTACCAACACCACCAATAACATCAGTTTTGAGGCTTACCGTTGCGCCATCAACGCCCCAATATCTTACTCTCACTTCTGTTTTAGCATTATCACAACTACTAGGTCTTATAAAAGAAGCATTACAAGGATTAGCATCCTTATCAGTGTAGGCTAACACCTTAAATTCGCCGTAAGATTCTCCAATAATCTCAGTAGAGCAATCGGTTAATATTTCTCTATAATTACCTGAGTTATTTACTTCTAAGAATATTTTATCTATAAATTCTGGCATTCCAAAATCAGTTGCCGTAATATGAAGAATTGCACCATTAGGTACTAATCCAGATACTGTTCCTAATAAAATTGAGCTTTTGTTATAGACTTTGACGGTTGCTCCATTTGAACCATTATAGCGCACAACTACTTCTTTGAAATCTGCTTGACATACGCAATGAATTCCTTTCTGATACGCTTCTACCTGAATCTTACTAAGGTTTCCACAGCTTATTGAACTAGTATTAATACTAGAAATATATAAAGAACCAGGCGTAGTAGTGCCTACTGGATTATCTGCATAAAATGACTCACAACTTACCTCTCTTTCCTCAGGTACAACAATGTATGTTTCTGTTTTATCTAATATTACTGGATCTGTTAAACGGTTCAATCCTCTTAAATCATCACTACCATTATCTGAATTATCGATTGAATCATCTGCCGTATAAATATGGATATTAGTACTATCGTACGAAGTGTACATATAAGGATACCTAGGATTGGTATAATTAGAATTGTACCACAAAGGAGGAAGGTAATAAGAATAAGAACCCAAACCATTGGAGTTTGTAGTAGCTTCTATTGCTTCTAATTCTAATCCATTTTCAAAAATTTCTTCAAAATTTGAAAAATCATTAAAACTTGATTGACCAATTCCTTGAAAGGATAATATGGCAAAAATTATATAGAGAGGTAAAAACTTATTACTCATTTTCTTGTATTGTGGCATCTATTTATAATATTAATATAAGTACTAATACATTATAAAAATTAATACTTATACCACAAAAAGATTGACCAAACTACTATTGCACTTTTCCTAAAGGCAGCAGTAGTTTGGTCAATCTTCTTGTTTTATATACTAATATTTCTTTTGGTAAATCTAAAATAAGAACGTTTAACTATTCGCCCCTAGACTCTATCATTATACCTAAAACCGTACCGTTTGCAGATTCTGATTTAACACTAATCTTGTTTTCTTTAAACTCCACTTCATCATGAGGAATTAATCTACTGCTTAATGCTTCTTCTAATCTGTCTTTATGAGGTAGGCTACTCAACCTTATTTTTTCCTTGACATAGTCAATATCATCAATTATTTCATAAGAATAAAGTACATATAAATAATCGTTTCCTTCTGTATCTTTTCGCAATGCAGAACCTTCTTTTGGTATGACGATTTTCGCATTCTTGTAAGGAACTAATGGACTTTCTGTATATCCGAAATATTGCTTATCGTCTCCTGTCTGCGTTAATAACTTTGTTCTTGGCCAGTGTTGGTGAATATTATCATCACCATCTACACTAAATACATAAACATATCTGTCTTTCTTAATGTTTTTAGAAACTAACTGAAACAGTTGTCCTATTTCCCAATCTTTTCTCTTTAGAGTATAATATTGACTATCCATTAATTCGACCTCCGCTTCACCAAATTTGATTTCATCTCCATCCATCATCGGATAGCCTTCATCATCAACCATTGGATAACGGAATACAAAATCGCCATACAATTCTACTTCTTTTGGCAATCTCTTCTTATTATTACCAGACTTCAATGTTTCTTCTTTTTGAACAAACGGTGCAAATGGGTCAGTCGGTTCGCTCGTTTCTTTTGCCATAATTTCGTTTACCTCTAGCAAGTTTAACTGATACGCCAATACACAATATTTAGCAAAATCTTTATACTTCACCCAAACGAAACCATCGTTGCCCCAATCAGTGCCCCAACTATTCATCACTTCAAACGACTGACGAATATCATTATAGCCAACAACAACCATTGCGTGAGGATACAATTCGTCAGCTGGCGTTTCTTGTGGACGCCAAGTTGGATCCTTTGTATTTACATCTCTAAAGTCTGGTGTCAAATACATTCCAACAATAACAGGTAAGCCTTGTGCTAAACTAACTCTTGCTTTATCTATTTTGTCTTTGGCACTTGCGTCTTTTACAAACAATTGATAATAGTCTTTAATTCTATTTGCATAAGCAGTTCTTTTCACTACATTATCTGGCAATGCCGAACAATCTTCATTATCAACATTAAATGCAGTCTTTTTACAAGTTCCTTGATTTTTAAGAAACCTAAATGCAGATGGAAAAGATGCGCCAGCATATTCACAATCTTTGTTAATTGCCAACTGATTATATATAAATAAAGGAGAAAAAGCTTCTTTAGTTACCAAACTCGTGTTAATCCAGTTTTTACGCTGCGCTTCCATAATCGTAAGTGCGCCGTACCCAACGGACCAACCTACACACGATGGTAACAAACCCTGATCCTGCGGTTTTGGAGCGTATGGCTTCAAATCAACCACAATATCTTTTGCTGGATTTAACTTTATTCCTAAATCAGGCATAACGGGCGTTTCCTTGTCTTCTTCCATCAGCAATCCCGTGTAAATATCTTGCGATATTCCTGCCATGCTTAAGGTCATCACCCAAAAAAACGAAATGATAGTAATAAGTCTCATATTCTCTGTTTGTTCAATAAGTAAAATTGTTATAGTTTCCCTTTAATATAAACTGTCAAATCTATTTATTATTTGAATAAATATTTATTACGTTTAATATTCTAGTACTTCAAACCTAAAGTGATTGATCGTCTTAGATACTGAAAAACACAAAGGTTTTAGAAAATTAGACCCATCAGTTAGTTCAATCTAACTGCACTAGCCTAATCTATTTAAAAATCTATATTTTTAGCAAATTATTACGTAGTGAGTTTAGCTTAAGGAATGTCACAAAATGTTTGATAAAAATAATAGTGTACACAACAAAATACACTCCAATTAATCTATTTGTATAAAATTTAATCGTGGTATAATTAAATAATATTTATTAAACATTGATTTTCAATGACTTGAAAATTTAAATGTAGTCAAAATGAGATACAATTATCGGTATAATTTTAATAAAAAACAATAATACTTAAACTATATTTTCTATAATAGGTAATAAATTTCTATAAAATGAACTGTTTTACACTTTCTTTAGTTTTACTCTTGAATCTTATTAATCTGAAAAAACTATGAAAACGGACGCATTAATCAACGAACTTAAATTCTCTACTGCTCGTAGCTCAGGCAGCGGCGGACAGCATGTAAACAAAACGGAAACTAAGGTCGAATTGATTTTTGATATAGATAACTCTGAAATATTAAGGGAAAGAGAAAAAAATGTTTTGTATCAAAATTTAGCTAATCGAATTTCTAAAAATGGGTTATTGAGAATGAGTTCTCAAGTCAAACGCTCTCAAGTTTTGAATAAAAAAGTGGTTATTCAAAAATTTATTGATACCATTCAACATGCTTTAAAGCCACAAAAAAAACGTATTCCAACTAGAAAATCTAGAGCAGTCAATGAAAAAAGACTTAAAAATAAACGTGTAAAAGCAGATATAAAGGAAATGCGTAAAAAATTAAATTTATAAAAAAGGTGGCTTATCTGAGTAGATAAGCCACCTTATAGGATAGAAGTCAGACCGCTGCGCTGTCAGATCGCCTACGGCTGTCAGAGATAAACACGACAATTTATAGTTAGCTTTCCAAAACGTATATAATAGTATAATTCAATAAAAATGCCTTAGCTGAGTAGCCAAAGCATTTTCATTAATTCTACATTAATTATTATCCGCTAGATTGTTGAGTTCTATAAATGGTCATATAGGTACCCAACAACATCAACATATCATTCTCCTTATCCTGTCTGTTATTATTATAAACTCGAACAGAACCTCTGTTTTTGCCCCAATACTTAGGTTTAAAACTAAATATTTTGCGCTTGTCGATATCTTGCCAGATAAACGCGCTATAGTTCCAATTCAATGCTTTGAACAAATAAGTTTTTCCGCTATATGAAAAAATCGTTTTATTTTTCCAAAAATCAGTCACAACTTCTCCAATTTCCACTCCTCTCCTATCCATCACCGTTACTTTTGTGCCCCAACTGTTAGCTCTAAATTGATAGTTTCCAAATCTTGAACTAACATCCGCGCCTCTCAAAAAAGCATTTTTCCACTTCACACTTCCTTCCTCAACACCTTCGTTATTTACAATCTGGTAATCCCTTGACCAAATACTCGATATTACTATTTTATACTCTTTCATATCATTTAGATTTTATGGTTAGGAAATAGAATGTTTTTTGGAATTATCGTTTTATGCTTTTTAACATACCAATAAGATAGATACAAGATAATAGTAAAGCTATTATTTATGATAAAAAGACTACTTTATTCGATGAGCGTATTAAAAGCAGTAAAAATAGAAATGCACATTATAGATTTTCAATCTAAAAAAAGTCGATTAGAAAAATTTACAATACACATTTCAACCATTCAATAAAACTAGTTCTCAAATAATATCTCTGACAACCGTAGGTGATCTCACAGCGAAGCGATCTCTTCTCTGGCTCGCCGCATCAGAATCGAAAAAGCACTTGACCTCTTATGGTTCAAGTGCTTTTATTTCGTTTTTTTACAATGATAAAATTTTTGTCTCTTCATTTTTATAACGTATTAATTTCTTTTTTCTGCATTAACATTAATAGAAAGCGAAACTTGACTAGGCATTGTGCCAATGTAAGGTGAACCATCTGAAGCCAATATAGTGACTTGAGTTGCGAATTTGTCCCGATTTATCCCGAAACCTCGGTGAGAACTCGGTGATTCTATGCTTTGTTTATTCATAACTATTTTCATAACAAATGGGTTTTAAGATGTTAAAGATTTTAATTATTATGATAACACAAAGATACTTTGTCATCTATATAATTAAACAACCTGAAATGTAAATTAGTTTCATTAAATCCATTTTACTTAAAACACTTAACTGCTTTTTTATTAGTACAACGTTGTTCTATTCA
>CAZMEH010000973.1:0-2992 GCA_964564885.1 uncultured Saprospiraceae bacterium
TATTGCGGATAAGATAAGAAAAGCGGAACGGGAGAGAATTGATACAAGTGGTGACGAAAAAGGAAAGGATTCTATTAATATTACTAACATTATAAAAAATCAAATAACTATGCCAGATAAACCAACTGAATTAGAACCAAAGCCTACATCGCCAGAACCAGATAGTATTTGGGCGTATGCTAGTATTTTCATCATCGTCATGGCTATTTTACTCGTTGCATTAAGCATTTTGAGTTTTTTAAAATCGCTTCTTATAATCGTAGGCGGTGTTTTATTTATTACACTTTTAGCTACGCTTCAATTACAAAATGATAAGCGTATCAAGGAAACGAACTTTATGAAATTGATGACAATGGTATTCAAGAAAATACCGCCAATCAGTTTTTTTATAAAGAAAGATAAGTAGCGACTGCTCATAGCGTGCGATGGGTTAAAACCACATCGCTTTAGATTATTAAAAACAAATTAATATTAGCATCTATAGCGATGCGGTTTTAACCCATCGCACGCTATGAGAAAAGCCTTGTTTATTTGCCCTGAAAGGGCATAAGCCTGATTTATAAGACGTTTTGCTTTCGCCCTTTCAGGGCTATTTTTATGCTTTTCGCTACGTAGGGCGATGCCCAACGCTAATGCTAATGCCCTTTCAGGGCGTTTAAAAACCATTTCCTTTCTTAGTCTAACGGCTATGGGCTTTACCATCGCACGCTATGAGAGCCGCTAATACTAGCGTGGCGAATCGCCGAGGTTTTGGGACAGGTAGGCTGCTTGTCCCGAAGCCTCGGTAATTCTCCCTATTTTTCTTTGAAAATATCTATTCAAACATTCAAATTATTAGCAAAACAATTATATTTTTGAGCATAATAAACAATTAGAGTAATTTTTAAGTATTTGAACTTTCAAACATTTACAAAATGTATACACTAGAACAGCAAAAGGCGTTTTTTGAAGAAACTAAAGAAATTATAGAATTAAAAGATAGAGTCTTTTCAAAAGTGTTTGCAGAACAAGAAATAGAGCAACTACGTGAATTGATTATTTATCACGAATGGCGATACTATGTCTTGAATGACCCTATTATTGCTGATTGGGAATACGATAGATTGTTTAAGCGATTACAAAAGCAGGAAAATACTTTTCCAGAAACGATTACGCCAAATTCGCCTACACAGCGAGTTTCGCCTGATTTGGCATCAGACTTGGATACCGTTGCGCATTTGACACCGATGTTGTCTTTGGATAATTCGTACAATGATGAAGATTTGAACAGTTTTGATGAGCGCATTAAAAAGCTCACTGAAATTGAAGCTGAAATCGAGTTGGATTATTGTGTAGAACCAAAATTCGATGGCGGAACGGTTGTTCTTGTTTATGAAAATGATGTATTGCAACGTGGCGCAACTCGTGGAAATGGTGAAAGAGGTGAAGATATTACGCACAATATGCGTGCGATGCGAAGTATTCCATTGGAAGCGAAATTTTCAAAATATGGAATTCATAGAGTAGAATTGCGTGGAGAAGCATTGATACGAAAAGACCGTTTCTTAGCCGTAAATGAAAAGCGTGAAAAGAAGGGTGATAGCATTTTAGCAAATCCTAGAAATGCAGCAACAGGCGCATTAAGGGTGAAGGATTCGCAAGAAGTGATGGATAGAGCGTTGGAAGCGTTTATTTATCAAGTAGGTTATGCGGTGGATAAGGATGGAAATGATAAAATGAAAACCTTTGGAACGCATGATGAATATATTCTAATGCTAGAGAATTTGGGTTTTAAAGTGCCTACGCACCAAAAAGGAGAGCGAAAACTTTGTAAAAATATTACAGAAGTTCATGAGTTCGTAACCGCTTGGGAAGAGCGTCGAGAGTCGTATGAATACGAAATTGACGGCATGGTTGTGAAGTTGAATAGCCTTGATTTGCAAGAAAAATGCGGTTATACTTCTCATCATCCTCGTTGGGCAATTGCATTCAAATTCAAAGCAAAACAAGCTACGACTAAATTAATTAATGTAGAATATCAGATTGGTAAAATTGGTGCAATCACACCTGTAGCTAAATTAGAGCCTGTTCAATTGGCTGGTGTAACGATTTCTTCGGTTTCTTTACACAATGAAGATTTCATAAAAGGTAAAGATTTACGATTAGGCGATACGGTTTTGGTCGAGCGTGCTGGTGATGTGATTCCTTACATCGTTAAGGCGATGGATGAACTTCGTGACGGAAGCGAAACGGTCATTCAATTTCCAACAGAATGTCCAACTTGTGAAACTAAGTTACATAAAGAAGAAAATGAAGCAGCTTGGCGTTGTCCGAATCATAATTGTAAATCACAGGTTTTACAACGCATGATTTTTCATGTTTCTAAGGCAGGAATGAATATAGACGGCTTTGGCGAATCTTATGTCGAGCGATTTTATGAACTAGGTTGGTTAAGGACTTTGGCAGATATTTATCGTTTGGATTTTGATAAGATTGCAGAACTAGAAGGTTTTGGAACACGTTCTGCGACAAAATTGCAAGCGGCTATTGAAAAAGCAAAAGGAAATTCTTTGTATCGTTTATTGCAGAGTTTGACGATTCATCACATGGGAAAACGTTCTTCAAAATTGATTGCTGGCGAAGTGAAAGATGTTTATGAAATTGGAACTTGGGGCGAAGAAGAGTTTTTGTCTATTAAAGATATTGGTCCAAAAGTAGCGGCAAACGTTATGACGTTTTTCGCAGATGAAAAAAACATTGCATTGCTCAAGGATTTTGAAAGCCTCGGTGTGAATGTAAAACATTTACCTGAGGACGATAAAGAAGTAGAAATCACAGATGGCGTACTTTCTGGTAAGACGATTTTGTTTACAGGTAAGTTTGAAAACCTAACAAGAACGCAGATGAAAAAAATATCAAAAGCTGGTGGCGCACGTATTTTAAGTGGCGTTAGTTCTAAGCTAAATATTTTAGTCGTTGGCGAAAAAGCGGGTTCTAAGTTGAAAAAAGCACA
>CAZMEH010000974.1:0-8917 GCA_964564885.1 uncultured Saprospiraceae bacterium
TTGATTTTTAATGGTTTGCTTCTTTTTAGCTGGAAAAAGATGACGCTAACTCTGCGTAACATGAGTTACTAAAATCCACAACTTTTTGAAACATCAAACATTTAATCATTCCCTATTCAGCAAACCATTAAAAATCAAATCGTTCATAATTTGAGCGTGTTGTTCGACTTCATCCTTATCAAAAGGATCAATCCCAAATTGTGCTTCCATTTGATAAGAGCGAGCAAAGAAAGTTGTAATTGCACCAAACATAAAGCTGACCAAATTGGCAGAAGGAATACTTTTAATCGTTCCTTTCTCTTGTTCTTGCGTGCGCAAACGCTCATGATGCGAATAAATTGGTGTTAGCAATTCCTCGATTAACCATTTGGAGCGTTCCGATTTTGAGAAAACTTCCTGTACTACGATTTGCTGAAACTCAGGATAGCGGGCAGAAATATATACAATCTGTCGATTGAAAACTTTCATTTGTTGCAAACCATCTAAATCCGCAATCAAAGGCGCAGTATTATCGAGTTCCATTTGGATTTTCTTCCCAACAAATTCTAAAGCCCTTTTCCAAAGTTCTTTTTTATTACCAAAATGATAATGCAATAAGGAATCTGCAACACCAGCTTCTTTTGCCAAGGAATTCAGGCTTACGCCACCAAAGCCTTTTTTAGCAAATGCCCGAATAGCAACCCATAATAATTCCTCTATGTTCGTGCCTTGTTTATCCGAAGGACGACCTGGAGAGCGTTTGTTTTTTTTATCTTCCATCTGTATAATACTCAGTTAAGCGAAATATTCGCCTATTATTCATATATCTCAACGATTAACTTTTTTCTACTCAAAGTTAATTATTACGAATTTATTGGCTAATCTCTTAAATAATTTTAAGTATTTCATCATCTTCATCATTTTTTTGAATAAAAAACAATAAAACAATTCTAATATTAAACAAATTATGTATTATATTTAGAAAGCAACCAATTTAGTGTAATTTCATTACTTTATATTGAGAACATAACCAATTAAATTTTATTGAAAAGAACTATCTAATATCAAAGAAAAATATGATAACAGCAAGCGAAAATAAAAGGCAAGGAGTCGACTTTAGTAAAGAGATCGTATTAAAAGATTTTTATGACTGTTATTTAAGTAGGGAACTTAGTTTTGCTTCTCGAAAAGAAGTTTTGACTGGGAAGGCTAAATTTGGTATTGCAGGTGCTGGAAAAGAAGTGCCTTTGATTGCTATCGCTAATGCTTTTCAAAAAGGTGATTTTTGGTCTGGCTATTATCGAGATCAAACTTTTATGTTTTCTAAAGGTGTTGCAACGCCAGAGAATTTCTGGGCAATGCTTTATGCTGATGTTGACAATGATCCACATTCTGGCGGTCGTCAAATGAACAATCACTTTGCGACGGCTCTTGTCGATGAAGAAGGAAACTCGCTCAATCACACTGAATTATACAATGTAATTTCTCCGCTTGCACCGCTTGCTGGACAAATTCCTCATGCACTTGGTATTGCATTAGCATCAAAAAAATATAGAGAACAAAACGTTCAAAATCAATTTTCAAATAAAGGAAACGAAGTAAGTTTTTGCATTTTAGGAGATGCAACTACATCAGAAGGTATTTTTTGGGAAAGTGTCAATGCTGCTGGTGTGATGCAAGTACCGATGGCATTTTTTATTTTAGATGATGGTTATGGAATCTCTGTTCCTTCAAAATATCAAACAACAAAAGAAAATATCTCAACGCTTCTTCAAGGATTTCAAACCGATGAAAACGGTGTGGGTTTCGATATTTATACGCTTAAAGCGTGGGATTATGAAGGGCAACGCCGAATTATAGAAGACGCTATTAAGAAAACTCGAAGATTGCACCGACCTGCGATTTTTCATATTCAAGAATGTACACAGCCTCAAGGACATTCAACTTCGGGTTCTCATCAGCGATACAAATCAAAAGAACGCTTAAGTTGGGAAAAGGAAATGGATGCTATTTTGCATTTTGAAGCATGGATTCTCCGAGAAGGCGTTGCGACTAAAGACGAATTGCTCGTATTGAAAAAACAAGCAAAAGCTAAAACAAAAGCATCTAAAATTAAAGCGTGGGAAGCTAATATTGCTCCTATCATTGAAGAGAAAAAGGTTGTTTTAGCTATTTACAGTCAAATTATTGAAGAAACAAATAGCGATGAGGTAAGTATTCTTAAAGAGCATTTAGCAAAAGAAAAAACTTTAATGCTAAGTGAGATATTAAAAAATGCGCATCAAGTGCAAATTGCTATTCTTGGAGAAACACATCACGGTGCTGCGGCATTAGATACTTGGATTGAAGCATGTGAGCAATTAATAAACGGACGCTACGAAAAGCATTTGTATAGCGAAACGGAAAAATCTGCCCTAAAAATACCGCACATTCCAGCGACTTTTGATGAGGATGGTGGAAAATTGAATGGGTATCAAATTCTAAATAAATTCTTCGATACTAAACTAGAAGAATTGCCAAATTTTTATGCGTTCGGTGAAGATGTTGGTCAAATCGGTGATGTAAACCAAGGTTTTGCAGGTATGCAAGCAAAATATGGAGAAAGTCGAGTATTTGATTCTGGTATCAGAGAATGGACAATCGTTGGTCAAGGAATTGGAATGGCGATCCGTGGATTGCGTCCGATTGCTGAAATTCAGTACTTGGATTATCTGGTTTATGCGCTTCCTGCGTTGACGGATGATTTGGCTACGCTTCGATTTAGAACAAACGGTAAACAGTCCGCTCCTGCGATTATTCGTACTCGTGGACATCGCCTAGAAGGCATTTGGCATTCTGGTTCTCAGATTGGAATGTTGTTGCACTCGCTAAGAGGAATACATGTTTTAGTGCCAAGAAACATGACTCAAGCGGCTGGAATGTATAATACATTATTAGCTTCGGATGATCCTGCTTTAGTCATTGAATGCTTAAATGGTTACCGTTTGAAAGAAGATGTTCCTTCTAATATCGGTGAATATAATGTGCCTTTAGGTATTCCAGAAGTATTGGAAGAAGGTCGAGATATAACTTTGGTGACTTATGGTTCTTGTGTTCGAGTAGCGCAAGAAGCAATTACGTTATTAAAGAAAAAAGGTATTTCTGTTGAATTGATTGATGTGCAAACCCTGTTGCCTTTCGATATTAATCATAGTATTGTCGAATCATTGAAAAAGACAAATCGTATTATTTTCTTGGATGAAGATGTACCAGGCGGTGCTTCTGCTTATATGATGCGGGAGGTTTTGGAAAAACAAGATGGTTATCACTTTTTGGATTCAAAACCATTGACGATTACGGCTACTGCTACTCGTCCGCCTTATGGTGATGATGGCGATTATTTTTGTAAACCACAGGTTGTTGATGTATTCAGGAGTGTTTATAGCTTGATGAAAGAAAGTGAGCCTAAGCGGTTTGTTTAATAATTCTCGGTTTAAAAAAATCCTTATCTTTGAAAAGGTGACAACATTGCTTAATCAATTATATAAATATAATTGATCAGGCAATGTTGTATAGTTATGACCCGAGGTATTCTGACATAGATATTCGTGAAGAGCTACAAACCATCTATGAATTAGTTGTTCGAAAATTCGATAAAAGAGAAATGATTCTTAATCCAAGTTTTCAACGTGGTTTTGGTGGCTCTTGGGTGAATTTAGTGGCGAATAGGTTTTTGTTTATTAAATAATAAGCTCATCTAGTTTGGTAGCTTCATTAATTTTATAAACACATTACGTACCTTTACGGCATGGAAGATTTTAAACGATTTATTACTTTGATACGACCTCATTTTCGTACCCTCAGTATTTACTTTTTCTTTGCTAACCTAATGATGATTTTTAATCTATTATCATTTATAGTTGGAGGTCCTTTCTTTCAAGTATTATTCAAGTCAGAAGATTATCAGGTAGCAAAACCTGAGGCGATTGATAGCATGAAAAACCTTACTCAATATGCTGAATATTGGATCAGTAGCTATGTCAGTGACAATGGACAAGAACAAGGAATCCTATTAATTTGTGCATTGATTATTAGCATTTATTTCTTTAAGAATTTATTCCGTTACTTGTCTATTTATACCATTATTCCAGTACGTTATGGAGTTGCTAAAACGCTTAGGGATCGACTATTTAGAAAAGTATTAGCATTGCCATTAGCTTTTTATACCGAAGAAAGAAAAGGGAATATTATCGTCAAAATGACCAACGATGTTGAAGAGTTTCGGAAAAGTACGCTAGATGTGTTAGAGGCTATTTTAAGAGATCCACTAATTATCATAGTGACTTTTATGCTAATGTTTGGCATTAGTACCAAACTAACTTTTATTTCGGTTGGATTGGTTTTAATGATTGTGATTTTGATAGCTGGTCTTGGTGGGCGTATCCGCCAAAAATCAACAAGAGCACAAAAGAAAATGGGAGAAATCACTTCAATTGTAGAAGAAACCATTAGTGGATTGCGAATTGTTAAAGGTTTCAATGCATTGGCTTACAAAACCAAAAAATTTGAAGAACAAAATAATTTACACAAATATATTCTGACTCGAATCTCGTGGAGAATTGATGTCGCATCTCCTTTATCAGAGTTTTTAGGTGCTATTGCATTATCTTGTTTACTGATAGTCGGCGGTCGATTTGTGGCTAGTGGAGCAATCAGTCCAAGCAATTTCATTATATTCTTAGGTGCTTTCTGGAGTATGGTGACACCATTGAAAAGTTTATCTAAATCGGTTTTTAGTATTAAAAAAGGGCTTGGTGCATCAGATAGAATCTATGAATTGTTAGACGCACCAACAACTATTCAAGAAATTGAAAACCCGAAATCCATCACGGAATTAAAATCGGAAATCGTTTATAATAATGTTTCCTTTGCTTACAATGAAGACCGTGAAGTTTTACAAAATATCTCTTTCAATTTGAAGAAAGGTAAGATTTTGGCACTAGTTGGCGCATCGGGTGGAGGAAAATCAACGTTAGTAGATTTGTTACCTCGTTTCTATGACGTTCAATCTGGCTCAATACAAATTGACGGCGTTGATATTAAGGATTACAAATTAAGTGAGTTGAGGAACTTGATGGGAATCGTTTCTCAAGAACCTATTTTATTCAATGATAGTATTGCTAATAATATAGCATTTGGATTAGAAAACCTTTCGCAAGAACAGGTTATTGAAGCAGCAAAAGCAGCTAATGCACATGAATTTATCGAGGAAACTGAAAATGGCTACGATACCATTATTGGAGATAGAGGCATGAAATTGAGCGGAGGACAGCGACAACGATTGACGATAGCGAGAGCTATTTTGAGTAATCCGCAAATCTTAATTTTGGATGAAGCGACTTCTGCATTAGATTCTGAATCCGAACAATTGGTGCAAGATGCTTTATTCAAACTCATGCAAAACCGTACTTCCATTGCGATTGCTCATCGCTTGTCAACTATTCAGCATGCAGACGAGATTTTAGTACTAAAGGAAGGAAGGATTGTTGAACGAGGTACTCACGAAACGTTATTATTAAAAAAAGGCGTTTATGAGAAATTAGTGGAGCTACAAAGAATGTAAGGTAATTGACAAAACTTAGAAGTAGTTAAATACTGGTGACTTAATTTTAACAAAAAAGAGCGTTTCGTATAATTACAATTGTTTCTTAGTGTTTAATATAATATATTCTGTAAAATATACCGTATTTCATTACAAAAGACGCTACTGCTAACAACTAACTCCAAAAGAATTAGATATTAGACAGTATTAACAAGGTTAACAGGATTTGTCTTATTGCTTCTTAGAAGCCTTTTAAATTGTTCCTGTTTATTCTCTCAATAAAAACTATTATTTAACCGTTTTTTAAAAAAAAATGATGAAAAAAAATTTACTTTTTCTGTTCGCTTTTATAGGTACGTTTTTGACGCTCAACGCTCAAACAACCGTTACAAATTCTGTTTTTCCTTCGCCTAATGATGTATTAAGAACAAGGCAAGCTACTTCTATTGGTAACGCTAGCGTTACTGCGCCAGGTACGAATATAACTTGGGACTTCACTACAATGGTTGGTGGACCTTTAGATACATTGATCGTTCAAGCGGCTTCTGCTGGTGCATTTGGTTCTATGTTTCCTACAGCTAATGTCATTTTGAATACAACTATCCTTCCTGGAGAAAACTACATGGATATTTCGACAAACAAGGTAGAGATTGTTGGTTTTGCTGGTGATGTACTAGGTCTTGGCGTAGTTGTACCTGCTACTTTTGACGATCCGTTGACATTACTAGAGACACCTTTGAATTACCAAAGCACATTTAATGATACAGCAAATGTCGTTATTACAATTAAAGTTGCAGATTTTCCTGTATTAGTTAGTTATCTAAACGACACACTTGGTTTAGCGGCTAGTGGTATTGCGCTAGATTCTTTGAGAATTAATTACGCTGCAGGTGGACATTATGAAGCTGATGCATGGGGCAATTTAACGGTACCAGAAGCTGGTCTTTTTGATGTTATTCGCTTAAAGCAAACTATCATTTCTAATGTTGGTGCTGAATTTACAGGTACTTTTGCAGGTTTTCCTTTTGGTTGGACGGATCCTTCTGGCATTGCTGGCTTTCCACCTGTTCCATTTTTAGGAATTTCTACCAATATTAATTACTTATTCTACGCTGATGGCGAAAAAGAACCGATTGCCGTAATAGAAATGTCTCCTAATAATCCAAATCAAATTTCAGAAATAACTTATAAGTCTGCTCAAACGTCTAGTATATTTGGTTTTGCTTCAAAAGGAATGGACGTACCAACCGTTCATGTTTATCCAAATCCTGTTGTAGAAGCACTTAATTTGAAAATGAAAGACTTTGCTGCTGGTAGCTATCAAGTAAAAATCTACAATATTGTGGGTCGTGAATTGATGAGCGAAAGACACTTCGTTAGTGGTGACACAACGATTAGAATGAATGTTGCTGGTCTTAGAAAAGGGACTTACTTATACAGCATTGTTGATGCTAGAGGAAATACTTTAGTCACTAAGCGTGTGATGATTGTAAGACCTTAATTTTTTTTAATGTACAATATTCAATGACTCTCATGAATTTTTAAACAAGTTCATCGTAAAAAGCCAATTATCAGGATTCTGATAGTTGGCTTTTTTGTTTGAAAAGTTTTAGTGGTCAACGATGCCTTTGCAGGTTAACAGGAACACATAATTGACCAGATTTTTCAAATATTGCAAATATTTTAAGTACCAAGACAAAAGTAATTAGATACATACTACTGTATATTTTAAAGGCTTTCTTGTAGAACTTGTTTAAAAAATTATTCTACTTCTAAGAAACTGTTTAAATTTGATTTTTTTAAAAAAACCTCTAAGGAATAAAACATAAATAACAACCAATTAAGCAAAAAAACATTTCCTATAAAAGAACTTCTTTAAAGAAAAAAAGCGACCTATGAAAGAAAATATCCTAGTGAAAGATAAATATTTTAAAGTATTTATAACCGAACAGGAAATTCAAGAACGAATTGCAACTATTTCAGCTGAAATGACTGCAATTTATGAAAATAAACAACCAATTTTTATTGCTATTTTAAATGGCTCGTTCATGCTTGCCTCAGACGTTATTAAGAGCATTAACTTTGATTGCGAAGTTAACTTTACAAAGCTATCTTCCTACGAGTCAATGAGTTCTTCAGGAAACGTGAGTACTTTAATCGGTCTAAACAAAAGCGTAGCAGGTAGACATGTGATCATTTTGGAAGACATCATTGACACAGGTCGCACGATGCATCACTTCACCAAAGCATTAGAGCAAGAAAAACCAGCTTCGGTTTCTATTTGTTCGTTGCTAGTGAAACCTACAGCACTACAATTTAATATTGATATAGATTATATTGGGTTTGAAATAGAAGATAAATTCGTCATTGGTTATGGTTTAGATTATGACGAATTAGGTAGAAATTACCGAGATATTTATAAATTAGCAGAATAATTAAATTAAAACGAAGATAAAATGGATATCACGCCAAAAGAAGTAAATAACCTTATTCAAAATAGACGTTCTATTTTTCCTAAAATGTACACAGATGAGCCTGTGCCAAAAGAAATATTAGAACAAATTTTAGAAAACGCAAATTATGCGCCAACGCACAAATTGACTGAACCTTGGCGTTTCAAGGTTTTTCAAGGACAGAGTTTAGTCCGTTTAGGCAAGTTTTTAGCGGAAACCTACAAGGTTAAAGCCGAAGCAAAAGATGCTTTTTCGGAGAGAAAATATAAGAAACTAACGACTAATCCAACAAAAGCATCTGCGGTAATTGCTATTGTGATGAAGCGAGATGAGGAAGAACGCATTCCTGAGATTGAAGAAGTTTGCTCAGTAGCTTGTGCCGTTCAAAACATGGCTTTGACCGCTACAGCATATGGTTTAGGTGCATATTGGAGTTCTCCAGGATTTGTGTTTTCACCATTAATGAATGAATTTTTAGGTATTGGAACGAAAGATAAATGCCTTGGTTTGTTCTACATTGGCAATCACAATCTACCAGAATTACCTGCTAAACGAACGCCTATGGCAGATAAAGTAGAATGGATTAATCATTGATAATTTTAGATTGACGACTTGCAAATGTATATTTATAAATAAAACGATAAAACTACTTACCTGATTTGGAATCAGGTAAGTAGTTTTTTTTTACGAAAAACGACCTATTTCATTGTTCTTTTTCCATGAAAGAACCACTACTAGCACATCATATAATAATAAAAAATCTTTATTTCCTATCATTTATTCTAAAAAAACGTAGTTTTATAGCTTTGATAGGCAGTTCAACAATGTTTTTGCCTACATATCTATTCAAAAATGCCTATCTAAACAAGAGAAATGATAGGAAATAAAGATTTTTTTATTATTA
>CAZMEH010000975.1:0-8243 GCA_964564885.1 uncultured Saprospiraceae bacterium
TTAATATTTTTGATTGTTTTCTAACTTTGAATGTCGAAAAGTGAAAATCTTCCTCTTTTCAGATTTTGCACTAAAACCAACCGAGAAATGAAAGAAAAAGAACAAGTCAAATTAACATACGCAGAAGATACTGACCCATTTTTTAAAAAGGCTTTTATTGAAAGCCTTGAGTTCTTGACTGGACGCAAGAGAATTGAAAGACTTTATAACGAAGCGCATGAAGCCAAAGATATTCAGCATGTTGATTTGTGGAAAACGGTTTTGGATAAATTAGAAGTTAATATTAAATATGATGAAAAACAATTAGCTAAAATTCCCAAACAAGGTGCTGTCGTGATGATTTCAAATCATCCATATGGCGTAGTTGATGGTTTGACATTTGGTTATTTAGCGGCTTTGGCTCGTCCTAATTTCAAAATTTTAGTAAATGGCGTGCTGCAACACGACCATATGTTAGCGGATTATTTACTACCTGTGGATTTTCGCACAACACGAGAAGCCATGATGGTTAATATAAATACTAAAAATGAAGCGATTAAAATATTGAAAGAAGGCGGAACAATTTTAATCTTTCCAGCAGGCGGCGTTTCTACGGCTGACAAGGTTTTTAATGAACCAGATGATTTTGAATGGAAACGTTTTGTGATTAAATTGATTCATAAATCAAAAGCGACTGTCGTTCCTTTATTTTTTCATGGTAGAAATAGTCGGTTGTTTCATTTTGCGAGTTTTGTAAGTTTGAATTTTCGTCTTGGCTTATTATTGAATGAGGTTAGAAATAAAATGGGAAAGGATATAAGAGTCAGCATTGGTAATCCTATTTCATTTGAAGAAATCACAAAAATCAAAAATCGTCAAGAATTATTAGCACATTTAAGAAGGAAAACTTACGAGTTGAAAGATGAGAACTAACAGTTCTGCGGTTCAATTTGATACTTTTCTACGAACAACCTTTAATAAAGTGCGTAAAGTGACAGTTCGAGGTTTCTTTATTCTAAAAAAACCGCTAATTTTGTTATTCTTAAATAGTTTACGGGAAAATAATAATTGAGTAGCATAGTAATTTATTCAATTTAGAAATTCGAATAATTAATTAAAAAAAATATTAGAAAGATGGAAATGTCAAAAACAGACCAGATACAGATTGGAATGTTAGGAGTAATCATCGTATTGATGATTTTGCAAATGAGTAATGTATTTGGTGGAGACGACTTAGCGGCTTCTGCTAAAAACGATTTAACTGGAAATACAACAGCTATTACAGGAACACAACCGTTTAATCCAGCTGTAGGAAATCCTGCAACACCACCTTCTGCTGTTCCTCCTACAGCGCCAAAAGTAGATCCAAATCAACCAAAAACAGTGATGTCTTTTGGACAACAGCAATATGATTTTGGTACAGTAAACGAAGGTGAAGTCGTTAAGCGTACATTCAAATTTAAAAATACAGGTAAAGAACCTTTAATCATTTCAAATGCTCAAGGATCTTGTGGTTGTACGGTTCCTCAATGGCCAAAAGAGCCTATCGCTCCAGGTGCATCTAGCGAAATCACTGTAGAGTTTAATTCTGATAAGAAAACAGGTAAGCGTAATCAGCAAGTAACTATTACTGCGAATACAGAACCTGCAAGTACTATTATTAGCTTAGTTGGTGAAGTAACGGCTAAAGGCGGAAGTCCTGTTCCTCCAATTCAATAGAAAAATTGAACGAATGGTTGTTTCTTAATACTCAACTAAAAAGCGCATTCAAACTTAGTTTGAATTCGCTTTTTTGATTCTGTTATTTGGCTCTACAAAAAAGCTACCTTGAAACAATACTCAAGGTAGCGAGATTAAATGACTATTAGGAAAAATCTTATTTCGATTGAATGACTAGCTGAGCTAGTGAAAATAAAAGCATTAAAAAGAACTAATGCGAATATTCGCAGTAAACTTATCACTTTTTTAGAAAAAAAAGAAATTAATAACTTTTAATATGCTTATATACATTTTTTATTATCTCTTGATATTCTAAAGGCATTGTAAACCACATAATTTTAAACCATATTTTACATTCTATTGTTCATACATTTAAGATTATGATAATCAATCGACAATTATGAATATTAGTAAAAAACACAGCCTTTCTGAACGAGATATTGATAGAGTTATTCAGATGGCTTGGGAAGACCGAACGCCTTTTGATGCCATCAAAGAACAATTTGGCTTGACTGAAGATGATGTGATCAAATTCATGAAACAAGAAATGCGTTTGCGCAATTGGAAAAAATGGCGTGCTCGAGTTCAGGGTAGAGCTACGAAACACCGAAAACTGAGCGAAGAAGTCAATCGCTTTAAGTGTAAAGGTCAACGCCAAATTACTCGAAACAAAATTTCTAAGAAAAAATATTAAATAGTTAGCAGTTTGTAGCCTGTCCTGAAACTTCGCCGAGGTTTCAGGACAGGCTACAAACTGCCCACTCTGAAATACTACTTTTCTAAGAAATTGGCTAAATCAGTATAAGCCGTTTGATATTTCTTTAAAACAGACTTCTCTAGTCGTTCTCCGTTGATGTATCCAACAATAAACGCATCTCTAAAGCCATCTGCCACTAACTTAATGCGTATAGCTTCGGCTTCTGCAAATGTTTTTACCAAACCAACAGAATAGCGCATAAAATCAGTAGTAGGAGTAGTTTCTATCAACGCATCAGGATAACGAATTAAAACATCATCATCTAATGTTTGTTTCAATGCTTTGACTTGTACTCTATAGGTCAAGCCTTTTAATTTGGCTATATTATTTTTTCCATCATCCGTAGACAAAGAGGCACTAATACGAGGTATATCTGTTCTGACTACAAGTGGAATTGCTTCTTCATTGTACACTTCTATTTGTACTCTACGATTCAAAATACGACCTTGCTTGTTTTCTGAACCATCATCATTTGTATCTAATGCTATCGGATAAATTTGTCCAACACCTTTGATGACAATTCTATTTTCCTTGATGCGATTAGCGACTAAGTATTCAGCAACGGATTCGGTATTTTTTAATGAATTTTGTAAATTAAAATTTTGAGGCGCATAACTATCTGTGTGCCCAGTCAATTCTACCCTTAAGTTTGGATGCTTCAAAAGCAAATCTCTTACTTTATTTAATTCAGAAACAGATTTTGATGTCAATAGCAAATCATTCACATTCTGATAAAGTAATGGAGTAAGAACAAAAGTTGGTGTACTTGGGTCAATAGTTACAGGATCAGCAGTTACTGGGTCAATAATGACTGGCGCATTAATCTCAGCAACAGGTTTTACAACCTCTTCACCTAAGTAGTGTCTAACCATTGTAGGTTCTGCTTTCTGCTTTAATTGTTCCTTCATTAATCGACGGAAATATCCTACAAAAATATCATAGCCACCATAGCCGCTACTTCGAGAAGAAGATAAATAAGCTCGCATTCCATCATTACTAACACGGAAATAAGCATCATTACCTGCCGAATTGATTGGCATTCCCATATTAGAAGGTTTTGCCCAACCGCCTTTGTTTGGATCAAAGCTGCTTTGATAAATATCAAAACCGCCCATTCCGTTTATATTATTTGAGCTGTAATAAAGCGTCTTTCCATCATTACCCAAAAATGGTGTTATATCATCATAAGGACTGTTGATGGTGTTACCTAAATTTATGGCTTTTATCCATTTGCCTTTTCTATTCTTGAATGAAATATATAAATCTTTTCCTCCAAAACCGCCTGCACGATCGCTAGAGAAGATAACTATTGTATCATTATAAAAATAAGCACCTGCATCAGATTCTCCACTATTGACTTCCATTGGAAACTTAAATGGAATATCTCCAGCAACTTCTTGCTTGAATGGTTTAGAGTAGATATTATTATAATCGAAATTCTTATACTTACTAATTCCGTAAAAAATAGTTGCACCTACATCGTCAAAACTAAAAATGACATCATGACCTTCGGAATTAACGCTGCCGCCTAATCTATCTGCTGGAAGCCAAACACCTTTATCTAGTTTAGTTCTAAAAACATCTGCTCGATATTCACCTCTTATAGTATCAACAAGTCCATATTCTTCTTGAATACCACCAACATTTCCAGAACGAATAGAAGAAAAATATAAAATATTACTAGCAGAAGGACTCATTACAGGTCCAAAGTCATCACCAGAAGTGTTTACTTTATCACCTAGATTTTCAACTAGAGCTAGTTTGTCAGAATATTGAAGTTTTTTCCCTCTCGCACACCTTCTAATATCATCCTTGATCGGATATTTTTGATTATCACCTGCCTCAAGTGTAGATAAAAACTTTTTATAAAACTTGATCGCATCATCAAAGTCGTGTTGCAAATGATAGGATTTTGCAAGGTACAAATAAGAGGAAGGCTCAGGCTTTTTTTGTTGTGACATATAAGTCAAATAGGTGATTGCCTGTTCGGTTCGATTAGTTTCGTAATAACAAATACCAATGCGCAATTTAATATCTAATTCCCTAGGCTTCACTTCCTGATACTTAATATAATATGGTAGCGCCTTTACATATTTTTGGTTATCGTAAAACAAATCGCCTGTAACTTTTAACGTCTTAGGCGGTATTTTTTGCGTCATACCAACATTGACAAATAGTATTGCCGTTACAATGATTAAAAATATACGTTTTGTGAACATATTTTTGACTTTTTCCTAAATTTTGAACTCTCTAGTCATTTTATGAAATTTCTTAAAATTTCATTTCTAAAACATTTGAGAACGAATTTTCTTTTTTGAAAAAAAATGATGTATTTCCGTTAAGTACTTTGACTATTTTAGATTGACGATTTAGGACTTGTCTGCTAGAAGCAGGTTGCAAAAACCTATTGTCGTAATAAATAGTTCTTCACTAGACTTGTTATTCTTTAAAAAATGTTCTTATAAAATTTAGATTTTTCAGAATAATGTTTTTAAAGGGTAACAAGTCTACTAAAGACGGGTTTTTATTTAAATCGTTACAAATATCTAAAGATAATATCTTCTTTGAAAATTAATCTTAAAATTAAACATGCTCTAAGTGTTTAGAATGTATTATAATTCATAAACGCAAGAATAATACAATTATGTTTCATTTGATTTTATGAAGCAATAAAAGAACACACATGCTTAATAACAAGCTACTCAAACCTGCATTTTCAGTATTTAAATAAGGTTTAAATACTAAAACAATAGAAATTAGACTATTCAATTAGATGAAAAACTTAATAGGGTAGAGGTGTAAATGTAATGTATTAAAAAAAGAGTTATTTGTGTTTCTTACTGAAAAATAAAAAGTCAGACGCTTTTAAAGCATCTGACTTTTTATTTTCAAGAAACAATAAAACAGCTATTTTTTCTAAAAGGCAAATACGCCACCGTAAACTTCTTCTATTTCATTCAAGGTGCTATACAATTCTTCTGGAACGAGTGTTTGTACCAGTTTTGAGCGATAATGCTTAATTCCTTTCAATCCTTTAAAGTAGTTAGTATAATGACGACGCATTTCTAAAATACCCAATTTTTCGCCCTTCCATTCAATAGAATGACGTAAATGTTGACGGGCAGCGTCCACACGTTCATGAATAGTTGGCGGTGCAAGAATTTCGCCTGTGGCAAAATAATGTTTGATTTCTCTAAAAATCCACGGATAACCGATACTTGCTCGACCAATCATAATACCATCAACGCCATAGCGGTTTCGATATTCTTCCGCTTTTTGTGGGCTATTAATATCACCATTTCCGAAAATAGGGATATGAATACGTGGATTATTTTTAATATTCCCAATCTTTGTCCAATCCGCTTGCCCTTTGTACATTTGCTTACGAGTACGACCGTGAATAGACAATGCTTTGATTCCAATGTCTTGCAAACGTTCCGCAACTTCCTCTATAAATACGGTATTATCATCCCAGCCCAAACGAGTTTTAACCGTTACAGGCAAATTAGTTGATTTGACAATCTCTTCGGTCAATTTGACCATACGAGGAATATCTTGTAAAATACCTGCACCAGCCATTTTACAAACTACTTTCTTTACAGGACAGCCAAAGTTAATATCTAGAACTTCGGGTTGTGCCGCCTCAACGATTTCCGCAGCACGACGCATAGAGTCGATTTCTGCGCCAAATATTTGAACGCCAATCGGTCTTTCTTCATCGTAGATATCGAGTTTTTGAACACTTTTGTGTGCATCACGGATAAGCCCTTCTACGGATATGAATTCGGTGTACATCATATCTGCGCCTTGCTCTTTGCACAATGCTCTGAACGGCGGGTCACTTACGTCTTCCATCGGTGCTAACAACAATGGAAATTCTCCTATTTCTACATCACCTATCTTAACCATGGTTATTTCTTAATTTTCAAAAATCGGCTAACGGTACACGGCTAACAGTGCACGGAAAGGCATTTTTTCTACGGAAAATATTTTGTCGTTGGATTTTTTAAGAACCCAATTGTTTAAAAATTATCCTAACAATAGTAGTATAACAATTACAACAGGAATTGTTTGAACAAATATAATCTTTTTATCGGCGGTGAAAAAACTATAAATATAAGCAACTGCGACACAGCTTAAAAAGAATATCACAACATTTTGACTCCAAGTTATGTCTCTTATTAATAATGACTAAATCAATTTGGTAGCTAAAAAGCCATTGTATAACCCTTGGTTTGCAGCTAACATTTTAGTTTTCGGAAATAGTCCTCTTGGAAAATTTTGAAAAACCTTAGATCCTTTTGTTTTTCAAGCGAATATCTCAAACTAAATGATGTATATATGTAAATCGGCTATTAAGCACAATTAATATTTGTGCTGCTTTTTCCGTTATTTTTTTGTTTTAAAGCAATTTTACAGTTATTCTGTCTTATTTAATTACTTTAAATTTACCATTTTTAATATTAAGTATCAGTTCTACACCTAGTCGAATGAATTCGACGGTACTATTTAATTCAAACAAATTTTATTCCATGGCAACTTCAAACAACAGAATGGAACGAAAATTCATCGTGACCGAAATCTCTATTTTCGCTGTCATTTGGTTTTTTGTTAGTTTTCTTGGAGCAGGTTTACTTTTTCCACTTGCTACAAAATTAATGGGAATTGATGATATACAAGCATTTATTGGTCAACTTTCGATAGACTCTTCGTCTAGCGACCGCTTTTATGCTAAACTTATCATGATTATTAATCAATGTGTCACTTTCCTTGTTCCGAGTTTGATTTTTTTATTGTGGATTCATAAGCGAAAATCCATTCAATTCCTACATTTAAACCGTTTTCCGAAAGTTAACTTATTGCTTTTTGGTTGTTTATTAATGATTGCGGCTTATCCTTTAACCAATCTTATTCTAAAATTAAATCAACTTTTACCGCTTACGCAAGACCTTTCCACGCTCGAAAATAAAGCAAATAATACGGCTGCCGTGTTTTTGATTATGAATACGCCTCGTGAATTTTTGATGTCAATTTTCACGATTGCCGTCATTCCTGCGATTGCAGAAGAAATCTTCTTTCGTGGGATTTTACAAAATTACTTATCTAGGCAAAATGCTGTTAAAGGTATTCTTTTGACCGCTTTTGTCTTTGCTGCTATCCATATGCAATGGGCAAGTTTTTTGCCTCGTTTCTTTCTTGGAATTATTTTAGGCTATTTATTTTATTGGTCTAAAAGCTTGTGGCTACCGATTTTAGCACATTTTGTTTTTAATGGAATGCAAATCATACCTGCTTATTATGCTTCGTCTGACCAACTACAAGAATCTAGTAGCTTGTCTGAATTACCTGTCGGTTTAATCATTTTTTCGTTTGTATTGACTGGCGTTTTAGGATATCTGGTGTATTCTAATCGTGTTGAACAGGACAGCTCCTTAAAGAAAACTCCTTATTAGAATCAATGTTTAAATCGGTTTAAAACCTATTTTTTGAAAACGGGCTTGTTTCTAAAAGTAATTTTATATAACTTTGAATCTCAAAGTACTTTTAAAAACATAAAGTTATGACAAAAAGCATTTTAATTAAATTCATCAGCTTTTCATTTGTAATATTCATTGGCTATATTTTGTATTCTGCAAACACAGGAACGCCAAATATCTTCTTCACGATAATAGGAAAAGTCCCTTATGGTGATAAAATAGCGCACATGGGTTTGGTTGGAATGCTTGCATTTTTACTTAATCTTTTATTAAGTTCAAAGACATTTTCGTTTAAAGGTTTCAATATTTTA
>CAZMEH010000976.1:0-6910 GCA_964564885.1 uncultured Saprospiraceae bacterium
CCGCTTTAGCAGCAGTTGTTCAAGTTTTATACTTAGTAATGATTTTCATGAATAATCGAAGATAAAAAGAGAAGACCGCTCCGCTGAGAGAAATCAGATCGTTCGCTTCGCTTACTGAGGGAACGCTTCGCTGAGAGAAAATAAAAAGAGTTGAATTTCGGTTAATCGAAATTCAACTCTTTTTTGTTATTAAAATGTCTAGTGTTCTAAAATCTCACAGCCGTAGGCGGTCTCTCAATAAGCGAAGCGAATGGTCTCTGCTCTCTCCTCTTCTACCTAAAGTCGCCATTCAATACTCTAAAACGCTTTCTTGCTTCCACAACAAAAGTACTATTAGAATAATCAAAAATGATTTGTTCGTATAGTTTGCGTGCTTTTTCCTTATCATTCAAATGAACTTCGTACAATTTTGCCAATGCAAACAATGAATTATCTACTCTAATACTTTCTGGAAATTCTGTAACAACTGCTTGATACAATTCGGCCGCTTTAGTATAATCACGTTGTTTCGTGTAAATCTTAGCTTTTGAATAGTAAATATCATCTTGCAAAGAATGACGAGGGAAAGAACTGATAATCGTATCCATTACGATAAACGCTTCATCAAAACGATTTTGGAACATTAATAATTCAGATTTTGAATATAATTCCATTGGCATCACAACCGTATCCAAAGCTAGATTATCTAAAATAAACACGGATAAATCCAGCGCATCATTTGCAATCAACTTAGAAGTAGAACCTTTCAAAACACTAAATTGCGTTTGCGCCCATTCAAAATCTCCTTTAAAATAAGACAATTTAGCATTTTTGAATCGAGCCGTTTGACCTAGGATATCATCTTTGTACTCTTTGTCTACTTGCGAATAAAGCAACGTCGATTCCCAAATTTCACCAGTCATCAAGTAATAATCGCCTAAAGCCAGTTTTGCTTCTGCCAATAAATGACGACGAACGCCAGGCATTTGCACCAGCTCATCCAACAATTCAATAGCCTTATCCAAGTCATTGATGTAGAATGCTTCTAATTCTGCCAATTCAAAAATGATTTTACCAGAATTTTGATTGCGACCAAATTCCGTCAAAAACTGTTCATATTCGCCTTCCAATATTTTCAAATCCTCTTGCGTATAAGTAAATCCTTCGACTAATTTCAACCGCTTACATTTCAATAATTCTTCTTGCGACTTGACGTAATACGTATTTTGACGACCTTTTTCTTCTATAATATATTTGTATGCCTGAATAGAAGCGTCATAATCTTTTGCACGTTGCGCAGTTTGAGCCAAACGATACACTCGACCGCCTGTGTCATTCAATCGCTTGTCCAATGCTCTAACTTGACGAAAAGCATTTTTATAATCTTTATTTTGAATAAAAACCCAAGCTAACAATTCAATATAAATCGTTTGCTCTGGCTTATAATTGATTTGTTCATACAATTGTATTTTCAATTCCTTGAAATCTTCTTCTGTATAAAATCGCTGAAAGATGGTTTTCAACGTATTCAATCGAGAGGGTGTTTTTTCCAAACTCAATAAATAATTCTCTACCATTTCCGTCCTATCACCTTTTCTACGATACAAATCACCCAATTCGTAAGCAAATACCTTTTTGTCTTTCAGTAGTTCAGAACCTTTTTGATAGGTTTCCAATGCTAGGTCATACTTCGTTAACTTGATGTACGCCTGTGCTAATTTGATGATTTCAGATCTATCTTTCGGCAAGTTCTTAATGGCTTGCTGATATTGCGCATTAGCTTTCTCTTCTTGAAACTGTCGCTCATATAGTTCTCCGTACTTGACGTAAAGTTGAACTTTTTGTGGGTACTTTTTAATACGCTTTTTGAGTTGCTTCTCTGTTTCTTTATAATCTTCAACCAAGATTAAACATTCGATATAGCGATTAAAGTAATAATCTCGGCTAGGATTTTTTTGATATAATTGTTCAAAAATGACTGCCGCCTTTTCATATTCACCATTTCTGTAATACTGTTCTCCTAATCGTGGATCTTGAGCTTGCCCGAGCGTATGCATGCCGAGTACTAAGCTTATTAATATTATGATGTGTTTCATTCGTTAAACTTTTACCTTACTTCGTTTTTTAAGCGAGTTCTAATGTTTTTGTTCTTTATTTTTAAAAAGTTCTAAAGACATAATTATCGAATAGCAATTTCGGCTTATTTTTCATAATTGTGTCTCAGAACTTTAACGCACTATTTATACCAAAAAATATGAATAATGTAGTTTATCTATCTAATCTACGTTTCTAAACAATGATAAGTGCTAACATTCAGACAATTGCATCCCAAACCAATACAAAAGCATAAAAGCGGCCAACTGCCACTGCTTACTACCAAATCAATTAATCTCCCAATTCCAAAACATCATTTTCATCAAAATCATCATCTAAATAAAAATCATCAATCCATTCTGCTTTTATGTTTGTCTTTTTATAAGAACCGTCAAAAGAACATTGCATTCCATGAAAATAAGTACACAAACCGCCAACATTGATTATATTTCCTTTTAAATCAAAATTAATATAACAATCTTCATCGCCGTAGAAGTTTGCATTTTTTGCACTATGAAATAAAGCGATACCTTTTTCAATCTCGCCCGTACAAGCAGCACTTCCTATGACTAACTGAAATTCAAATTGATTATTTTTAATATTTCGGATGGCAAGTGTTTGTTGAACTCGACCATTATCAAAACGGTAAGTGCCTTCAATATCAGAAGTAAAATCTGGCGTTTCAATCGCAGCCAATGAAAAATCTAGTTTTTCTGCGCCAGCTTCCACCTTGTACCAAGTGCCATCTAAAGACCAATCTGAATTAATTCTACCTTTAAAATTTTCGATTTCCTCTTTTGTAATATCAAAAACCTTGAGCGTCATTCGACCATCGTTAGACAATAAACCTTTGAAATGCAGCAAAGTTTGATGTTTTTCATAAAAATAACTCCCTCGAACAAAACGATTTGAATCAATAAACATTTGCATTTCAACAGGATAAGTTCCAATTTTTCCTTTCATTACCTTAATAATCGACTGACCATCAGCCAGCAAATTATCTATCCCGACAACTACCGGGACTAAGTTTGTGGTTTCTACAGAACTAATGCTAGCTTCTCCATCTTCTTGTTGGCAAGCCCATAGCATTATCGTGCAACTGATAGCAAATAGTAGTAGGCGCATTTTGATATTGTTTATTGATTTACCTAGTAAACCTGTTTAAAAACTAAGGTAGTAGGATTTTTTTGGAATATAAGATTTTGTTATTCAAAAAAATGTTCAAAATAGGTCGAAACATCAAGATGACAACAAAATACCATGTATCCAAATATGTCGTTCGAGTAGTAAATATTATTAGAACTATTTCCTGTAAGAATGAAAATAGAGTAAATATGTTTCTTTGAGCAAGTATTTTTATTTGTAATCGAGTAGAAATGCAGCCTTAGCCGTTTAAGGCAAGTATTTTAAACAAAATCAAGAATAAAACAGACCATTCAAAAATGTATATTTATTTTGTTTTCATTGCTTATAATGGTATAACCTATCGTATTTAATAATAATTCCTGTTAAACAAACGCAAATCGGCTAAAACTTTTAGACATTTTGTTATTTTTGTCGGTCTTTAAGAAAAATGAATTGAACGTAAGGTTACTTACAGTGTATAAATCGCTGTAATTTCCAATGCTAACGAAATAAAATTAGAAGCATTTTATGAAATCATTTAACCAACTCAATAACATCCTAGGATGGACGGTTTTTGCTATTGCTGCAATTGTGTATGCATTGACAGCAGAGCCAACAGGTAGTCTCTGGGATTGTGGTGAATTTATCGCCGCAGCAAACAAACTACAAGTCGTTCACCCTCCTGGCGCACCATTATTTTTACTCGTCGGACGTATGTTCACTTGGGTAGCAGAGATTTTCTTCCCAGACGATCCGGCAAAAATCGCTCATGCGGTTAATATCATGTCGGGAATTTGTACTGCCTTCGGCGTCATGTTCATCGCTTGGTCAACAACTATTTTAGCAAGATTAACCTTAGTTGGTCGCAAAGGAACTTTAGACTCAGGTCAAACTATCGCTGTATTAGGTGCAGGTTTGGTCGCAGGTTTATCTTCTACTTTTGCCACATCAGTTTGGTTCTCCGCAGTTGAAGGCGAGGTATATGCCATGTCTACGATGTTTACGACAATGGTATTTTGGATCATTTTGAAATGGTATCAATTGCCAGACACCAAAGATGCTGACCGTTGGTTAATCCTAGCTGCTTATATGGCTGGTTTATCAATCGGTGTTCACTTATTGAGTTTATTAACTTTCCCTGCATTGGCGTTGTTCTATTATTTCAAAAAATATGAGAAGAACACTTATCAAGGAATGATCATTGCAATGGCAATCGGAACGGCTGCTTTAGTCTTAATACAAGGAATAGTTATTCTTCGTTTACCAAAAATTGGTTCTGCCTTTGAATTATTCTTCGTGAATAGCTTAGGAATGCCTTATGGTACTGGTTTAGCCTTCTTTATACTAACGCTTATCGGTGGATTAGTTTACGGTTTATATTATACACATGAAAACCTAAAACCTAACTTACAAAAAGCCTTAATTGCTTTTGCAATGGTTTTGGTTGGTTTTTCAACTTACGGTGTTGTATATATTCGTGCAAATGCGAATACGCCAATCAACATGAACAATCCTTCGGATGTGTTTAGTTTGGTATCTTACTTAAATCGGGAACAATACGGAACTCGTCCATTAATTCGTGGACCACACTATAATGCTGCTCCTACTGGTACAGATTCGGAAGATCGTTATGGACCTGTTGACGGAAAATATGAGATTGTTGATAAGAAAATTTCTTATACATACGATAGCAAAGACATGATGTTCTTGCCTCGTCGTGGTCATTACGATAAGAAGCAATATCACCATGAATGGATGAAAGCGCACGGAAAAGGCATCACGGGTAAGCCGACAGGTGCGGATAATATGCGTTTCTTATTCAAATATCAAGTGACTTGGATGTATTGGCGTTACTTCCTCTGGAACTTCTCTGGTCGACAGAACGGTGAACAAGGTTATTATCCTTGGGTTTCAAAATCGGGTCATGCCTTCTCTGGTATCAAAGCCATTGACGAAGCGTGGACGTATAATCAAGATGCGATTCCTGACACCATTAGAAATCATAAAGCACGAAATACTTATTACTTATTACCCGTAATCTTTGGATTATTTGGTCTATTCTTCTTTGCTCGACGCAATAGAAATGACTTCTACGGAACGTTGATTTTATTTATAATGACAGGACTCGCCATTATAATATACTCCAATCAGCCGCCTAGTGAACCTCGAGAACGGGATTATGTTCTGGTCGGTTCCTTTATGGTCTACACCATCTGGATTGGCTTCGGTGTCGTTGCGCTGTGGGACATTTTCAAAAATAAATTGAATCTAAATACCAACGTTGCTGCCATCGGTGCATTATTACTTGTTTTGACTGCTCCTGTTATCATGGGCTTCCAAAACTGGGATGATCATGATCGTAGTTCACACCAGGGTTCAAGGGATTATGCGATTAACTTCTTAGAATCTTGCGAGAAAAATGCAATTATTTTCACACATGGTGATAATGATACTTATCCGCTTTGGTACGTTCAAGAAGTTGAAAATGTCAGAACAGATGTTCGTGTAGTTAACTTGAGTTTATTGGCTGTGGATTGGTATATTGACCAATTACGTAGAAAAGTAAATACTTCGCCAGCTATCAAAATGACTATTCCGAAAGCAGCCTATCGAGGTAATAAGCGAAATAGTCTGATGTACTCTGGAAAAGATTACATGAATAAATATACTAACATCCAAGACATTGTGAAATGGATGGGAGAAGATCATCCGTTACCATTGCAGAATGGTACACAAACAGAGAGTTTCATTCCTGTGAAGGAAATTAGAATTCCTGTTGATAGAGCAAAAGTGATTGCTAACGGAACAGTTGATACTTCTGAAAATGTTACTATTCTGAATGAAATCAGGTTTAGCTTAGGTAAAGAGAGAAGTCGTCTTATCAAGGATGAGATTGCCATTTTAGATATTATTGCATCAAATAACTGGGAACGTCCTATCTACTTCGCCGTGACTTGTAAGCCAGATAAAACATTAGGTTTACGTGATTACATGCAGTTAGAAGGTATGGCATTGCGTTTATTACCTGTAAAAACTAAGTCTGATGGAAACCTTGGGTTTATCGGAAGTGGTAGAATTGCTGCTGATAAAACTTATGACAATATCATGAATAAGTTCAAATGGGGAAATTTCGATAAAGAAGATTTATTCGTTGAAAGAAGTTATTTGCCAAGTGTATTGAGTATGCGTTTGACGTTCTTCCGTTTGGCTAGACATTATATCAATATAGGTCAAAATGAGAAAGCGGGTCAAGTATTGGATAAATATTTCCAGTCTTATCCTCATATGAACTTCCCTTACGATTACAATGTAATGATGCTTATCAATGAATATTACCGTGGTGGAATGCCTGAAAAAGGAAAACCACACGTTAAGATTTTAGCGAATGAATTGGCTCAATACATGAACTTCTATCGTTCTCTTGATGCGGATGATTTAGGTTCTTTCCGTTACGATTTGCAACAAACACAACGTACGGTTGACAATCTTTATAGAACGGTTCAATCAAATGACGAAGCGTTTAAAACAGAAATTCAAGGCATGTTAAGCCCTTATTTGACGCAACAACAACCAGAAGGTATTCAACCTTCAGGACAGCGTTAATTTTAATGTAGAATCCTTGTGGCGACCTGTCGCTTTACAATTGTTAATATTAATTAGAAACCGTCTATCTCATTCATTTGAGATAGACGGTTTTTTTGTTGAAATGACT